>NZ_SJPY01000010.1:0-247373 GCF_007860185.1 Novipirellula aureliae | reverse complement strand
CAACCAGTACCAGTATCAAGTCCGTGCGATCACGTGTGCCGAGAACGACATGATCGTGTTGCCAAGTTTGCTGTTCGGCTCGGCTCACGCCAGCTTGGGAGCTGCCGACGATCTGGGCCGAGTCATTAAAAAGATTCGCCAGCGATTCCCGCATGTGACCATTCACGTTCGTGCCGATTCAGGGTTCGCGGTCCCTGAAATGTATGACACATTGGAACGGCTCGATGGCGTTCTTTACAGCATCGGCTATCAGATGAATGCACGCGTTAAACGCGAAAGTAGCGAGCTTTTGCAGCAAAGTGTGGCCGCGTTCGAATCCTCCGGCGAGGCTCAACGGAACTTCCTCTTGCTTGATTACCGAGCGAAAAGCTGGCCGCGATCTCGCAGCATCGTGGTCAAGTGCGAGGTTCAATCCCAAGGGACTAATCGCCGCGCTGTGGTTACCAATCGCCCGGGTGTGAGTGTTTGTCCGGGCGGCGTTTATGACGAGTACGCCGATCGTGGCGAGAGCGAAAATCGTAACAAGGAACTCAAGTGTGAATTGTGTTGTGATCGCCTCAGTGACCATCGTTACATGGCCAATCTGTTCCGCGTGATGATGCACAGCGTTGCGGCGAACTTGCTGGTGCGAATTCGGCAGATTGTCGAGANAGTGCCTGAGATTGATNAGTTCGCCAATGCNGAGATTCCTNTNGAAGCTCAGTCGCCTGGGGNCAAGCGTCGTCATCACACTCGCCGCCGTCGCCGCGACCCTNTGGGAGANGGTCACGCTTGCACGTGGCGGACTCACGTGATCAAGGTCGCGTNCCGAGTGATCGTCCGCACGCGGCGANTCCGNGTGCAATTCTCNTCGAGTTGGCCGTGGGCCAATCATCTCAAGCGTGTTGCGGATCTGCTATCGGGCTACGCTCGGCCCGACCTCAACAGTGCCTAAATCTGCCAGAGGCGAGACGAAATTCTGAATGGGGGTAAGGGGGCGGTCCGCGCTGATCGAGCACCAAAGCACCTACCCCAGCGAATCTCACCCAAACTCTTACCAGACGATCTTAAATCAGAACGCTCGTGAATAATCCGGGCTAGCCGCGCGTGTCACCTTATTTTGACTTTAAGGTAGTGGATCTTGTTAAAGATCCCCATACGGAAGGATCTTTAACAAGATCCACTACGAATTAAGGTCGCACGAGTGCTTCGGCGGCTTTAAATTGTGGTCGTTCTATTCGTGGCGTAGGCTTCCAGCCTGCGATTTGCGACAATTACGGATTGGCAGGCAGGATGCCTACCTCACCACGTTTTAATATTGCTGAAGCACTCGTTTCCATAGGCGTGTACTTAAGGAATTTTTGATGTGAGCCGACGGCGCTAGCCGCGCGTGTCACCTTATTTTGACTTTAAGGTAGTGGATCTTGTTAAAGATCCCCATACGGAAGGATCTTTAACAAGATCCACTACGAAGTTGCGACAAATCGATTACCGACGGACCCGGCGACGACGAACAACGCAGAAGACAACCCCAAAGAGCGTTAACAACGCCAGCGACCCTGGCTCGGGGACAGCGGTGGCTTGAACGAGTACAGGCGTCACGTTGATGTAGTACCCGAGTGCATCGAGTTGCACCAGAGGACTCGACCGGATCGTCGTCACTTCGGCTGCCGACAGTGACGTATCCAGATTCAACATCGGTCCCATCAATCCAGCACCACCTGTGTGCCCCAAACCAAGATTGTGCCCCATCTCATGGGCGATCAATTCGGGGCCATATAACGGATGAGCAGCGGCGAGCGAGTTCAGTACAATCAGGTTCCCGGGATTCGCCCCACAGCCGACGATGTTGGTTCCTGGCGAGCCACACCAATTGATTGCATCGACGTAAAACAGTTGGATCGTTGACGAGGGACCGCTAGCCAAGGAACCAAGGGTGCTGAATTCTGCCGATGAATCGATCGTGGTCAAATCAGGATCGATGATCGTGATTGACGCGTTAAACCGAAAACCGATCGGATCGGCAGCAAACGACCCTTGAGAAAAGATCGAGTTCAAACTAGCTTCCTGCGTCGTGACAACCGCTGCGTCGGCGTCCTGAGACAAAGAGCCAACGAAAGCGAGGATACCAGCGAGCAGGAGAGGAATACGAGAGTGAAGCATCATTGGAGTACAGTCAGGCTTTTTAGCCTCCGAAGCGGTGCACGCGTCCGACTGACATACAACGCCAGTTCACGATTGCTCCAGTATAGTCAAAGGATCAATGTCTGTCCCGCAAGTTGAAAAGTCACTGTATTGCCTCCTTGGCCCCTGTGGGTGCCCTTGCCGGCAAGCCCAAAAAACGCACAGGCGTGACCCAGCGCGTTTCGAAATTCGTTCCAATTCAGGGTGTTCCCATCTGCCGATCCCCAAACGAAGTATCTCCACCTGAGCGATTTCCTCGACGTATTCGACGTTTGCCACGTGCCATAGTGGCAAAACGCTAATCAATCCCGCGTGGTCGGCTACACCGGCGTACTGTTCTCGTGCATTTTGAACGATGATGCACACTGCAAACGTAGCCACGCTCGCCAGAACGTGGTCCACCGTCTGGGGTCGAGCTCGACAATCTGCCGCAATCGCCAAACCTCGAAGTGGATCTTGTCAAAGATCCTTCGAGCAAGGGATCTTTAACAGGATCCACTGCGGACAACTCTAAGTTTGGATCCTGTCTGGTCAGTCGAGCGATGGCATATCGGCGAAGGCGCAGCGACACCCCGGCCCCATAAGATTCCATAAAAAAACGCCCAGGTTTAACCCTGGACGTTTCATCTGATTTTTAAAGCCAGCCGCCGATTAGGCAACGGCGCGTCGTCGTCGCAAACAAAGCCCACCGGCCACAAGTCCGCAAATCGCAAACGATGCAGGCTCGGGAATAGCGGTGACCTGGTAAGGTGCGGATAAGGCGACAGGTATATTCGTTCCAGCGCCGACAAAAACGAATGACGATCCACCCGCTACGATTTCTAATGTCGCAAATTGATCAACGACGCCAGTGGTGTCAATGTTAAAGCGGCCTAGGTAGCTCGGGGAAAGCGCGTCACCAGAAATAGTCGTGGCATCAGCAAAGTCATCATCCGTTACACCGATCGCGCCATTGATACCTGACAGGCTGCCGGATGCAACTGCGTTAAAGCCAGCGGCATCCCAGATCGAAGAAATCCCCGTAAACGTAATCCCTCCACCGGGCGATGGAGGACCAGCAGGCCCTTCAAAGACACCGCCAGGACCAACAATCTGTACAGCCAAATTAATACCCAAAACGTCGGTTAATGCTCCGGTATCGGAGTAACCAAAAAGATCGATTGTTTGACCGGTGGAGTTATTCGCTAGACTGTTAGCACCAGTAGAGGGACTAACACTTAGAATGATTGCTGCATTGGCACTCTCAACATAACCGGCAACGGCGAATGCCATTGTCAAAACGCACATGATGTTTCGCATTATCGCTTCCTTTAATTGAACTCTGAGATTGAACTTTGTTGAACTTTGTTGAACTTTGTTGAACTTTTGTTGAACTTTTGTTGAACTTTAATTGAACTACGAGCACAGCACAAGTCAATTCGCCCCGATGGGAACCATGACGTTGTAAATTATCAAGCACGCCCCTGCTAACTAATCCTTTCAGCCAAACTAACCCGGAAGCGGAGCTAAAGACTCGCACTTCCGGGAAAACGGCATAGCTATCCGGCTTAGAATAGATCGCCCAACAAGCCATCATCATCTTCATCACTGAATAATGAATCGAGACTGTTCAAGAAATCATCAGAAACAGCTCCCAACAACGGAACTACCGGTGTGGCATCCGGGGCCTGAGACAACAACAATCCCTTGTTTCCAGTTGTAAACGGACTTGTAAATGCCTGCCGAGCAACAAACTGATCATTGATGTTAACTAAGCCATCCTTGTTGAAGTCAAAATCATTGCCGACGGTCTCACTTCCACCGAACGGCGTGAAATTCGACCTAGTAAAGAACTGATCATTGATATCGACCGCTGCTCGCTGACCAAGATTGCCTCCATTCGTTTCGCCGGCCCAGTTACCCCAGTAGTGGACATCTGGCATGGCCAAATCGGTGTTTGCTGTCGCAAGTACAGTCACTTTGAGCCAAGTCTTTTGGATGTCGTTATCGTTCCATGTCACCACGATTCGATCGGATCCATTGACACCCGCCCCCGGTTGAACCTGCACATTCGATGGTGCCGGAGCAGGCACAAATCCTGCTAGCTCACCGTCGGTACCAACTTCAAAGTCGAAGTCAGCCGCCGTCACGGTGCCCGGCACGTTTGCGATATCGATCATGATCCCAGTGATGCCGTTGGAGTAACTGGTGTAGTTGGCGAATGACGCGGGCTCCCCTGGCATCAGTGCTTGCTTGTCAGGATCAATTGCCGCTGCTTCGTCAAAGCCACCTGCCGGGTCAACATCAATCGCGACACCATTGGCATCGAAAGACGAGCCACTGTAGAAGACATGACGACCAGCGACGAACGGTGTAGCCGTCACTTCCACGTTGAACGTCTCACTATCCAATCCGCCGTCACCGTCGTCGACCGTAACAGTCACAACGTATGTTCCAGCAGTCGCAAACACATTGTCAATGTTGAACGTCTTGCCAACTGCACCCAGATTCTGAACGCCATTGCCGTCGCCGAAGTCAACGGTTGCCGTCCAGTCGTCGGCCCCTGGATCCGTGAAGGAAACGGTTCGCAAGTATGGCACGTCCGTCGCCGCCGAATCGTCCGCGAGCGTGGCAATGACTGGTGGGAGATTATTCACCAGGACCGGCACGGTATATGAGTTGAACAGCCCATCCTTATCTTCGATAATAACAGAAATCTCTGAGCCTGGGTTATCGGCCAGTAGGCTGTTCGGAATCGCAGCCGTCGACAACGGTGACTGGAAAATCTCGAATGATCCATTGCTACCGAAGTCGTAGCTAAACTTGAGCGAGGCAAGGTCGACCGAGGACGGATCGGCAACGTTATCGACGAGAATCGTGGCACCGGTCGTGCCCTCATCATACGGACCATTGACGACTACCAATCCGGTTGGGGCCACGCCCGTCACCGAGATCGGCAATGTTCCAGCACTTGGGAATTCCTTAGGACTGGTGTCCGGGTTCTGTACACCATCCGAGAACAAGCTAACGCGAATCGTCGTGTCAACCATTGCAGTTTCATCGTCGTAGAGATGCGACAAGCTTACTGTTGTGCCAGCATTCAGGTCGGTGAGTTGTCCACTGTTCAACGAGGTGGTTGAACCATCACCCCAGAAGACCACGGCAGCGGTGATCGGGTCATCCGCTAAGGTGGCTGGATCCGATGCGTTATCCAGGTCAATCGTGAACGTTGTCCCTTCTGAGATTGGGCTCGTCTGGCTGCTAGTTACATCGACCGAAGGCCCACCATCGGTACCCGCCAAATCGAAGCTTGTGGTGGTCGTACTGGACCCTGGGTCACCAAAGGCCCCACCATCGCTCGCGGTCACGCTGACGGTGAACAACTCCGTCAAGCTAGCACCTGGATCAACGTCGTCGATATTGATTTGCACCAGGGCCAAGTCCGCTTGAACGTCAGCAAGTTCGCCAACGAACGTTGCCACTGTATCTCCAGCCGAAAGCACGATTGAGCCTGCAGACGGTCCTGCTAATTGCTCAAACTCGACTCCGCCGGCTGGTAAGGTGACGGTCAACGTTAACGTTCCATTCGACACGCCGTCGTTGATATCAACATCGTCGATATTAATTAGCGTATTTAGGCCAACCGAACTGGCTTCCGTCACTGCAACCGGTGTTAGCGGAACCGTGATCTCAGGCGGATCATTGATCGGCAGGACGTTGAACGATGCCGTAACCGGACCTTCCAGCGTACCACCTTGAACGGAGAACTCGATCTCAACCAAACCATTAAAATCGGCGTCCGGGGTGAATGTCCAAGGTCCAGAACCGGTCAGTGTTCCGTCGCCCGCAATCAGACTCAAGGAAGTGGCGTTAAGCGCATCATCAGGATCACTTGAGCCCGCGGTGAGTTGTGCCGACGTGATCGTGACAACTTCATCTTCATCCGAATCGGCTAAAGTTACATCGCCAGCGACAGTTGGGAAATCGAAGTTGTTAACCGTAATGTCGAAGGTGACATCGCTGGTATCCGTACCACCGCCGTCGTCAACCGCAGTTACCGTCACGGTCGTTGTGCCCACTTTACTACTGTCGGGAGTAAAGGTCAGTTTGCCGGAGTTGTCGATCGCTGGTTGATCAGTAAACAAGCTAGGATCATCCGTCACGACGTTAAAGGTCGTGATCGATTGTCCTGATTCATTGGCAGGTCCCGTCGAGACCGTCAAGAATCCCGCTGCCTCGTAGGCACCCACATTTTGCAGAACGGTAACATCACCAGGTGCTGCTGGGGTGAAAATTGGAGGATCGTTAACCGGCGTCACGTTGATCACAACGGCCTGAGGAGCACTGTCCACCGTACCGTCATTCACTTTGTAAACGAAACCGTCGGTACCATTGAAGTTAGCGGCGGGCGTGTAATCAAAGCTGCCCGTCAATGGATTCAACGTGAAGCTCAATGCATTGGCAGGAGCAGAAACGACCACGTAGGTTAGCGTGTCGTTCGAGTCGGGATCCGACGCACTGATTCCTACATCACCTATGATTGCGGTGTCTTCCGGCGTGGTGCGTGCAGCGCCCGCCGTGGTTGCCGGAGCATCGTTCAGACCAGTGACCGAAATGGTCGCTTGGGCCGAGGAAGTATTACCGGCAGCATCCTTCATCGTGTAATCGACGATGACCGTCGCCGTTTCACCAGTCGCGAGAGCTTGGTAATCCGCCGATGGAGTGAACTTCAACTGTTTGCCATCGACGGATACGCTGCCGTTGTTCGTGATCGTGACACCACCAGGAGGAGTCACCGAAGCGATTGATACGGAATCGAGGACGAAGTTCACAGGAGAATCATCCACATCAACATCGGTGTCATTGGCCAGCACGTCGACCAACACCGATGCGGTGTCTTCGGTCAGCGTACTGCCAGTATCGTTCACGGCATTGGGGCTATCTGCCAGTCCATCGACGGTGATGGTCAACGTTCCTGGGGCTGAAAGGGAGCCGTCCGAGACGGTGTAGGAAACCGTCACGGTTGCTGTGTCGCCAGCGTCCAATTCTGCGAATGCCGCACCAGGGGTGAACTCGACTTTATTCCCCACGACAGCGACCGTTCCCGCAGCAGCTGGGCTTCCACTCAATCCAGTCGTTGCCGTGATCGTCGCCCCGGGCAACAAAGTCAGCGGCGCCGGCGAATCGACATCGGTGTCGTTGGCCACGACATCGACTGCGGTTGCCCCGGAGAGCGAAGTGTCTTGATCCGTCATCGCGGTATCAGCCGTCGCTACCGGAGCATCATTCACAGCGTCAATATTGATGGTGACCGTTACCGGTGCCGAGAGGGCACCGCTGTTGTCCTTGACACGATAAACGAACGTGTCGGTTCCATTCTGGTTCGCAAACGGTGTGTAATTAAATGCACCGGTCGAAGACATGATGATCGAACCCTTGGTCGGCTGTGTCACCAGCGGCAAGTTGACTGAGAGATCGTTCTTGGCACCGTACTTGTCATCGACATCGGTATCATTCGCAAGCACACCTGCAGCCGCATTGACCACCAAGGTCGTATCCTCAGATGTCGTATAGATGTTGTCGTCGGCACCAATCGGAGCATCGTTGACACCATTCACTGTGATGGTCAAGGTTGCAGTGTCGCTCAGAGCACCGAGATTGGCGGTGTATTCAATCTCGACCGTTGCGGATTCTCCGACATCCAACGCGTCAAAACTAGTTCCAGGTGTGAACACAACTTGGTTACCGACGACACTGACAGTGCCATTGCCGAGGGTCACACCACTCGGTCCGTTAACCGAAACAACGGGGGGATCGGAAACCGTCAAGCTTGACGTCAGATCGTCGTCGTCGACAACTTCATCATTGGCCAAAACATCGACCGTCAAGGCGTCGTTTTCATTGGTGGCGTAAGATGCGTCGTCATCATTTGCAATGGGTCCGTCGTCAGCGCCATTGACGGTGATTGTCAATGTAGAGCTACTTGAATCACCGAATGTATCTTCCATTGTATATGGAATCGTAACCTCAACAGAATCACCTGGGTCAAGCGAGTCAAATTCGGCACCCGGTTCAAACTTGATTGAATTACCATCGATGCTAATTGTCGCATCGCTGAGGTCGAAACCACCGGTCGAAGTTGCAGCGCCAAGCGATACAAGCGTAAAGTTGGCTGGCTCATCATCGCCATCGATGTCGGTATCGTTCGCCAACACCGCCACCGTCTTGTCTTCATTTTCATCGGCATTCGCAGTATCAGCGACCGCAACTGGCAGGTCATTCAAACCGTTGACGGTAATCACCAATTCGGCCGTGGAAGTCAAGCCTTCGTCGTCACTCATCGTGTACGAAACGGTGACGGTCGCGGTATCTCCATCATCCAAGACGTCGAACGCGGTGCCTGGCTTGAACTCGATTTGATTTCCAACAATAGCAACGGTTGCATCACCAATGCCAGGAACTCCCGAAACGGAAGTCACGTTCACCGCATCAATACTAAAGTTCGCCGGGACGTCGCTTGGAGCATCAGGGTCGGTGTCGTTCGCGAGCACGTCAAACAAAGCGGTTGTGTTCTGGTCGGTTGATCCAGAGTCATCCACTGCGGTTGGCGGATCATTGATATCGACGATGTCGATGGTGATCGTTTGAACGGTCGAAGTAGCCGAACCGTCCGAGACTTCGTATTCGATTACGATTCCCGAAGTAATCGACGGTGAGGGTGGAGCAACGAACGTCCAAACGGAGCTACCACTTGGAGCTGTGAGCGTGCCAATGTTTGGTGTGGGACCGCTGACCAACGTGTAGGTCAATCCCGCATCCGGCGTTTCTACATCGTCCACGAACGGTGCCAAGTCAAAGACAAACGTTTGACCTTCGCCCACTGCAAACGCGATGTCCGTTGCCGTCGGAGCGTCGTTAACGGGATCCACGGTCACAACGAAACTATTTTCGATAAACAAGCCGGCAACGTCAGTTGCAAGTACAGTGATCGTCGCAGCCCCATTTTGGTTTGGCTGGTAATCTAAGATTAAATCAGACCCCACAACGTCTGCCGTGACCAAAGTCCCGTCCGAACTCGATGCCGTGATCGTCAAACTGTCACTGTTGGTAGCAATATCGACATCGCCAAACATACCGGTCAAATCGATGTTTGTGTTTGGGTCGTCCTCGTCAACCGAGAAATCAGCCGTCGGACTCTCGACGGTAGGGGTATCGTTGACGGGATCAACCGTCACATCGAAACTGTCCTCGATGAACAACGCGCCATCGTCGGTAGCACGTACGGTGATCGTCGCCGTTCCATTTTGCTCAGGCTGGTAATCCAAGATCAAATTAGATCCTACAACGGATGCCGCGACCAGAGTTCCGTCCGAACTCGATGCCGTGATCGTCAAACTGTCACTGTTGGTAGCAATATCGACATCGCCAAACATACCGGTCAAATCGATGTTTGTGTTTGGGTCGTCCTCGTCAACCGAGAAATCAGCCGTCGGACTCTCGACGGTAGGGGTATCGTTAATGGGATCAACCGTTACATCGAACGTGTCTTCGACAAACAATCCGGCATCGTCGGTAGCCTGTACGGTGATCGTCGCCGTTCCATTTTGCTCAGGCTGGTAGTCTAAGATTAAATCAGACCCAACCACGGATGCCGCGACCAAAGTCCCGTCCGAACTCGTTGCCGTGATCGCCAAACTGTCGCCATTGGTTACGATATCGACATCGCCAAACATACCGGTCAGGTCGATCGTTGTGTCTGGTGCGTCCTCGTCAACCGAGAAATCAGCAATCGGATTCTCTAACGTTGGTGCGTCGTTGACAGGATTGACGGTAACGTTGACCGTTGCCTCGTTCGAGTCAAGGTTCGGTGAACCGTCGTCGCGAATCGTATAGGTAAACTCGAAGCTTCCGTTGAAGTTCGCCGGAGGAGCAAAGTCAAACGTCTTGCCAGACGAGCTAATCGTCAACGCACCAAGCACTTCTGGAGGGAATGGTGCTGTGAGTGAGAAGGAAACGATCGTCAAATCTTGAGACGATTCATTAGGCTGTCCAGCGTTGTCCGCTCCATTCGGATTCAGATTGCCGATCACATCCAACACGAACGGTGTGTCATCTTCATCAAGCACAAACGTATCATCCGTGGCGACTGGCGCGTCGTTGACTGGCGTGATCGTAATATCGAAGGACTTGGTGACCGAAGTGTCTTCACCACCATTGGCGTCACCACCATTGTCTTGCACTTCAACTTGGATCGTCGCGGTACCGAACGCTTCCGCAAGCGGGGTGAACGTTAGCTGTCCATTCGAATCGATCACCGGTTGGACCGAGAACAATGCTGAGTTGTCATTACTTAGAATGCTGTAAGTAAACGTTTGCCCCGATTCATTGGCAGCACCTGCGGTCGCCGTTGCGAAACCAGAAACGGTCTGAGCCAGAGAATCCTCAGGAACGGGAGCCAAAGCGCCTACCGACAGCGTCGGCTGGTCGTTGACCGCTGTGACTTCAAAGAGATAAGTCTGCTGCGAGCTAGCGACGGCAGGAGTTCCATTATCGGTCGCCGTGATCGTCAACGTCGTGCTGCCATTTGCATCGGCAGCTAGCGAGTAAGACAACTCGCCCGACGCATTGATCGTCGGCTGTGTACTAAAGAGGCTTGGGTCAGCTGCGACCACTGCAAAGCTGACCGTTTGCCCCGATTCATCTACACCACCACCCGCAGAAATACCAGTCAAGAATGCGACATCGACTGCATCCGCAGAATCCTCAAGGACGGCAACGGGAGCGGGCACCGTGAATACAGGCGGGTCATTGACTGCTGTCACATTGATCGTGACCAAAGCGCTGCTAGTCGTATCAACATCGGAGATAAAGTAAGTAAACGAATCCGAACCGACGTAATCCGTCGTGGGTACATAAGTGAAGGATCCATCGCTCGCGATACTGAACGAGGCCGCATGTGCAGGAGCAAGGCTCCCCACCACAACCGGCGTATCGTCTGGATCGGTATCGATACCCGGGGCATCGGTAATCACGTTTCCAGTCAACGTACCTTGTTCTGCGACCGTATACGAATCAGGATTCGCGACCACGGGGTCATTGACACCCGTGACAGTGATCACAAGCTGAGCGGTCGATGTCGCCGCGTCGTCGTCACTCATTGTATAAGGGATCGTGACCGTCGCCGTTTCACCGGTATCGAGATGGTCGAACAAGCCCGCAGGATCAAAGGTAATATCACCGCCGGCGGTGAAGGTAATCGCACCCGAGACATCGGTCGAGTCTGAGACGACAACCGTGCCGAGACTATCCAAGCTGAATTCGGCAACGCCATCGTCGGGGTCCGAGTCCCCGTCATCATCGTTCGCGAGCACATTGACGGTAACGGGAGTCTCTTCGTCAGTGGTTCCGGTATCGTCCTGGGCGGTGGGACCGTCGTTTACGCCAGTAACCGTGATGACCAAATCGGCTGAAGATGGTTCGTTATCATCATCCGACATCGTGTACGGAATCGTCACCGTGAGTGATTCACCCGTGTCGAGGTCTTCAAATAATCCCGCAGCATCGAAAGTAATCTCTCCCGCCGGCGTTATCGTGATCGCCGTACCTGGAATCGAACGTGCATCGGATGCTACCGCAGTGCCAACCGAATCGAGCGTGAACTCACCCGCACCAAACGAATCATCGAGATCCGTATCATTGGTGAGCACATTCTTCGATACCGAAGAATCCTCATCAACCGTCGCGGTATCCGCAACCGCTGTTGGAGCGTCATTGATCTCGTACACAGCGATTTCACGGGTTTGGGCGTTGCTGCTGGAATCACCGTCATTCACGCTAAAGCTGATGGTGCGAGTGTTTTCGGTCGGTAGCTGAGACGTGTTTTCAAATGTCACACTTCGCAAAATCGCTTGATACTGAGCGATGGTGGCTGGACCAGTAATCGTCAATATGCCCGCTGCATAACTACTGCTTACGCCGCCTGGCAATCCCGAAACGCTCAGCACGTCATCGGCTTCGTAGTTCGCGGTGATCGAGACAGTGGCACCCTCCATATTCACGTCATCAAGATCACTGATGACAAGCGTGTCAGTGATTTGTTTCGCTGCATCACCTTCGTTGAAAGATATCGTCCCTGCCTCAATTGCCGACAAAACGGGCGGATCGTTGACCGGCAGCACGTCAACAAAGACCGTACCGGCGATCGCTGCAGTTAAACCGCTATCTCTTATCGTGTAGCTGAAACTCACATCGCCGTCAAAGTTCGCTGGTGGAAGCGGGGTGTATTTGACCGTTTGGTCGACGTTGATCCCCAGCTGTCCCTGGAAGCCAGCCAATGCACCTACCGAGGTGGTTGTGGAGTAGTCAATGCCATTCAAATCCAATCCGCCATTGAGGTTGATATCCACGCCACCCGCAGTGTCTTCGTTGACAACCCAGCCCGCGGAATGAATCACGGCACCCGAGGTCGCCGCTTCGATCGCAGCGTCCATCGAGGCAAAGGCTTGGTAACCGACGATCAAACCAGGAACTGCCGCACCGCCAACTGGGGTGAAGGTCACGGTATCACCGACCGAGAATCCGTCACTTCCTGGGTCGTTTGTAATCGTAAAGGCACGATCCAGGCCGCCGGCTTGTGTCGAGGCAGCGTACAGCGTCGGATGGCTGGCCACGCTGATGACAACGTCATTACCATCACCGCCCGCATAATCGATCGACAACGGAACTTGACCACCACCGGGCACAGATCCCATCAGAGTTACACCCGACGGTGTCGCAAAAGTGCCTGCAACGGCTTCACCACCATCATTTAGAATGATTTCCCAAGATTCGCCCGGAGCCGGTACGTAGCCGAACACCAAGCTCAGCGTACCATCAAGCGAGACCGCACCCGTGCCACTGCCGGCCGCAGCCGAATCCACGATAATTTGGTCATGACCGCCGGCCACACCCGCGCCTGCGGTGCCGTCGATCTCAATCAGCAGATTGGATGCGGAAGCTTGCGTGTAACTGCCGTACGTAACCACACCAGGACTTGAGCCTGGGCTGTGAATTTCATCGCCCACCACGACGTCTTCGGCAAAGGTGCCGGTTTGGACGTGAACGGTTCCACCAAGGCCGACCAAAGCATTTGCTTCGGCTATTCGTCCAGTTGCCCCCGTCTGTGCCCCCTTGTCGTGGACATATAGATCATCGTCATCAACGATGCCTTGGAAACCAACCGTTCCTCCATCGGTATCGCCGCTACCCAATTTCGGTGTGTAATCGACCGATCCGGTGACCGCAACAGCAGCGCCGACATTCGTCAGGCTTGCGGCGCCCCAGAAGTTGCTCGACGCATTAACCTTACCAACAACATCATTGTCGATCGACACAACACTGCCGGAGAAATCATTCTTTGTAATCAGCAGCGTATCGAAGTCAACGTTGACACCCGATCCGACCGCACGGAAGGAGACGCCGGTGTTCCCACCAATGACGTTTTCTTCGATCGTAACGTTTTCGAGTAACCGCCCGGCGTTCTCGCCCAACAGGATACTGGTGGTGCCAGCGATATCATTGCCCCGAATGGTCAACCCATTAACATTCTGTCCACCATTGGCAGGCGTGATGTTCACGGCCGCACCGGCAATGCCCGTAATGTCATTGTTTTCGATCAAGAGGTTAGTGATAAGACCCCCTGCATTGTCAACAAAAACGCCGCGCAGATTTCCGGTCGAGGAGCTGTTTTGGATGGTAGCATTGGTCAGCGCGTGGCCACCTGTGATGCGAATGCCATTCTCAAAACTCATCGCTGAGACGCCATCGATCACGACGTTCTCTAGATCGCCGCCAAAGGTATCAATCTGAACGCCGGTCGTATCCGGTGTTGTATCCGCTGTGCCGGACCCCGTAAATTGAAGGCCAGAAAGCGTAACGTTATCGGCCGTGATCACTGCACCTGAAGTCATTGTGGCAACTGGGATCGTAACGGTGCCAGGCGTTGCTGTAACCGTGACGCTCTTATCGATCGCCAAGGTTTCGTTGTAGGTGCCGGCTGCCACCGTAATCGTCGCGCCACTATTCGCTGCGTCAACGGCCGCTTGAATCGTGCTGAAGGCGTTATAGCCGTATTGATGCCAGGTATTTCCTTCTTCAAACCACTCGTCTACTTGCAAAGCACTCGTCGCGTAGTCGTCATCAACGATTAACGAATCGAGACCGGTGTTTTGAATTTCACCGCTGAGCACGACGGAACCGCCGGTTTGCACGATCGTCATACCCGAGCGTTCGTCAGCAATGGTAATATCCGCATTGCCCAGCGAGACCAGATCACCTGCTGGGAGGCCGGGCGCACCACCGGTTCCGTTATTGGTGAAAGCAGAGTTCGCATCTACGGCAACCGTGCCGGTGTGAACTGGTTGTCCGGGAACCCCTGAGAGTATCCCAACTTGTCCCGCATTGGAAATGTCGACGTTCTCGAGCTCAACCGAGGTCATGGTGCCAAACAGTACGATTCCGACGCTACCTTGAATGACGATGCTTGACGAATCGCTCATATCGATTTCAAAGTCCGAAACAGAAACTGTACCGACAGAATATGCGAGAACGCCAACCGTCGCATCAGAGCTATTAGTCTGGAAGCCGCTCATACTGCTGCCGGTCGTGCCTGCACCGGAAACGGTAAGCGAAGCCACATCGTAGACTTCAAGTGCCGCTTGACCACCTTTACCGGTACCGGTAAAGGTCGTGTCGGTGATTTCAACGGTCGCGGTACTTGCCGCACTCGTTCCCTTGAATTGGACCGTTCCAAAGTTGTCAGCAAAACTGGAATTCGACAGAGTGGCGTTCGCACCATCGGCCAAACGAACGTGGAACGTGATACTGTCACCACTATCAGCAGTGAAGTTCTTGACGTCCAAGTCATCAAGAATAACCACGCCACCAAGAGTACCCGTCGCGCTGGTATGAATCGGCTTCAGAGCAGTGTTTTGCCCGTCCATCGTCAGCGATTGAAGGGTCAAGTTATCGACTTGGTTGCTCGGTGGAACCTCGATTAACCAACCAGAGAGCGTGGAAAGCGTCATGTCCTGCAACGTTGACCCGCTGGCAGCGGAGAGAAGCGTGATATTGCCATCGATAATGACCGACGCTTCCGACGCACCAACAATCGTCAACGGCTTGTCAATTGTTAGGTCTTCGCTGTAGGTGCCTGCGGCAATGTTAAGCGTCGCGCCGGCTGGAGCGGCGTCAATTGCGGATTGAATCGAGGAGGACGCAGGAACGACTAAACTGGACATGTCGCCTTGGAAGCCCGCCGTGCCTGAATCGGTATCGGTACCGCTACCGAGATATGGCGTAGCATCAACCGCAGTGCCAGCGCCGCCAGTGACCGGTGCACCGCCCCAGTAATTCAATGTGCCATCTACTGCTACACTACTTTGGGACGTGATCCCAGTAACGACATTACCAGACAGATCATTGTCGGTGGCTGTAACCGTACTTCCGTCGGCACCAGGTGCAGTTTCAGCGCCGACATAAATACCGTTGGTGTTGCCGTTAATAAAGTTATTACTAATGGTGGCGCCAGTGCCAGCACCAAAGAGCGTCGAGATGAGAATACCGGCCGAGGTCCCACCTGCATCACCACCAGTCGTCGGTGACCCCAGATTATTCGTGATCACATTTCCGATAATGCTGACATTCGCTCCGTTTCCAACTTCGACGGCATAGTCGAGATGGTCACCTGCACCCTTGCCGGTGTAGGTATTTCCCTGGAAGGTCCCCGTTGTTCCAGGACCGTAGTAAAGCACGCCGTCTCGACCGATATTAGTAAATGTCGAATTGGTTACATCGACGTCACTTGATGTGCCAAAGGCAGCGATCCCGGTGCCTTGGTGTGCATCGCCGATGTTGTAGCTGATCTCGTTAAACGCGACGCTGTCGAAAGTTCCCGAGCCCTTGTGGCGAATCGCTTGCCAAATCGACTGCCCCGTGCCATCAAAAGTAATGTCCGAAGCAGAAAACTGCTCACCGTCATTAACCAGGAACCATCCCCGAGTATCGCCCCCCGCGCCCGTATCGAACGTGGACTTTAGGACTGTACTGGCAGAGCCCGCACCCACCAACTGCAAGTCGTCATTCACCACGACCTGAGCGTTAATCGCAAAGGTCCCATCCGCGATATTGATCGTGTCCGTTACGCCCGGACCGTCTCCGTCATTCGCCTGTACAACTGCGGCTCCGAAATCATCGAAAGCGGTTGTTCCAAATGTTAATCCTGGAACATCGTCGCCTAATCCAGAATTGTCGACGCCGTCAGGCCCAACCCAATAAACAACGTCCGTCGCCTCGACAACACCAGAAGTTCCGCCGACATCTGCCGATTCAACAAAGCCAGTCAGATCGTCCACATAGAGCATATCCGCCGCCAACAACATTCTTTGCTCAAGGCCTTCTGCCATGAAGCGGCGGCCTTTGGCCGTTGCGTAGCGTGGTTGGTTTTTCTTGTTCTTCTTTTTCTTGTTGCGAAGCGATTTGGTCAGCTTGCCGAACAAACCGTTGCCACCCGAGATGACTGCCATGTTCGGTTGAGCACCGGCCATGTTGCGCACGAAAGGAACGGAGAGGATCGCTCGTACGATCATCGCGAGGCCAAGGCCGATGCGGGTCAACCAAGATCCGCGGAAGGCGGTGCGATAACGCTCGAGACGAGCGGCTCGCTTTTCAATCCACGCTTGACGACGCGCTTCGATGCGGGCGGTCCAGCGAGTGGCTCGTTGGCGAAGTCGTTCCATCCGCGATGGGTTTTTCAAGGTGCTCTGGTTGGCGGAGAGACGGAAGTTGGATCGAATCGACATTTTCAGTTACCTAAACTAAGCGGAAATTGACAATGCCACGGATTGCTAACGCGACTCGGGGATCCGAGTGAGCACAACGCGTGGCCGCTGTGTCGCAACATTGGAAATAAAACAAGTTGATTGGTGACATACGCGAAAATCATCACCTGCATGGACTCTGACGAATCCGAATGCCGCGGAATGAATGTAGTGGAGGTTGTTAAACCTCCCAATGCATTGGGATTTTTAACTCGATCGCTGGTCGCATTGGGATCTTTAACAAGATCCACTACGAGGTCGCCTGCAGCATTGGGATCTTTAACAAGATCCACGACGAGGTCGCTGGCGGCATTGGGATCTTTAACAAGATCCACGACGAGGTCGCCTGTAGCATTTGGATCTTTAACAAGATCCACTACGAGGTCGCTTGCGGCATTGGGATCTTTAACAAGATCCACTACGAGGTCGCTGGCTTGAGGAACGGCTTCCTGGTCCTCGCCCAATTGGGCCGAGTCCCCGGCGATGGTCCGAACCGATCCCGTCACCGCACGAAGCGCGGGCGTGTCGAAACGTCGATCTTGGAAACCGTTTTGCATGGAAGCGACTCTTGAATCCTAAACACAGGCAACTTCCTGACTAACGTGGCCAAGAAGTTGATCTGTTTCGCTTTTCGGAGTTCATCCTAACAGGAGAGTTTTGTCGACTGCGCATGGGAGCGCAGCGGCGGGGATGTTTCGTGAATGTAACGATACTGATCTTAGATACACAGCAGAGGGGGTGCAACAACGTACAGACAAATTTCGAGAAATAATTTGACGGAGGGCCGTTTGTGAGCTACGAAAAATCCACGACTCCGGCTTCGATGTTTTCAAGTCTATCGTCGACCGTTCCCAAGCCGCCTGCTTACGAGCTTCGGTGATGCGTATTCGCACACATGCGAATCACGAAATACTCGCGTTAAAATGCGAAGACTAAAATTGAGCTTGCATAGATTCTCATCAGTCCGCGTTGGATTTTCATGCGTCTCCTACCTTTCTTGAAGAGGCTTCCCAATCCAACCAATCGATTTTACCTCGTCCACATCATGCGATGCGCCATCGTTTTGACTATCGCTCAATGGGACAACCCGCACAATCGGAGAGCCATTGTCATGCGACGCGCCGTCGTTTTGACTATCGCTCGATACCACCAGCGGGCTAACCTCGATTACCGATCGCTGGACGGTTTGGCGATGGCTAAGGCTCTGTGAATTAGCATACGAATGGTCGCCAACGGCAATGCGGATAATTCGCGGAGTGTTTTTCAAACGAGTACTAAGATGCGCCCCACTGCATCGACTAACCGGGTTAATCGCTACAACCTCTTTTATCGATAAGAACGTTGAATGAACCGACACGCCGTTAAAAGACCGCCACCGTCCATCCGAGACATAGGATCTTTAACAAGATCCACTACGGGAATGGATATGTGACGTGGGATCTTTGATAGGATCCGGGACGGATGTGCCGTTAATCGGCGACGTAGCCGTCGGGGAATCGTGCGTCAACCTCTTCCCACCACGCCTTGAGTTCACGATACAGTTCGTCTGCCACGTCTGGCATCTCACTTGCCAGATTCCGTGTCTCTCCAATGTCTTGCTTCAGGTTGTAGAGCTCTCGCCGATTGTCGTTGAAGAAGACGATTAGCTTGTAATCTCCCTTGCGAATCGCTCCGCTCGGACTGCCCTTCTGGTTGGAACGATGAGGGTAATGGAAGTAAGTTGCATCATGAATCCTCTGCGTCGTATTCTTCAGCAGAGGCACAAGACTCTTGCCGTCCTGGTGCAGTTCAGGGCGAAGTGGAAGTCCTGCCATTTCAAGAATCGTTGGATAAAAATCCATGCTGGTAATGACGGCATCCGACACGGTTGCTGGCTCGGTAACACCAGGCCACTTGATGATCGCCGGCTCCCTGATCCCGCCTTCGTACAAGAAACCCTTTCCGGCCTTCAGTGGGGTGTTTGCAGTTGGCGTGCCTTCGGAAGTGGACAGTCCCCCGTTATCGGAGAAAAAGACAACGACTGTATTGTCTTCGATGCCTTTGGCTTTGACGGCTTCGAGCACTCTTCCCACTGCCTGATCCATCGATGCAACCATGGCTGCGTAGGTAGGATGATCTTGTTTGTCTCGGTAGGTCAATTGCTTCCCAGCAAGCATGCCTTCTTGGAATCGCTCCTCTTCGGTCCAGCCGACGGTCTCTTGCTTTTCCTCGTACTTCTTGACACGCCTATCGGGTGCACTGAACGGAGCATGTACCGAGTAAAAAGAGAAATACACCAGGAACGGCGAGTCGTGATTCTGGTTGATAAAGCTTACGGCTTCTTCCGCCAAACGATCGGTCATGTATTCGCCCTCGGGACCGTTTTGGATGTTCGGTATATCCCAAGGTGAGAAGTATTTGTTCTTGATGTAGAGCCCACCGCGAAAATGGCCAGCAACGTTGATGTCGAAACCCTGCTTGTCTGGCCAGTGTGTACCTTCGCCAATCCGGTTGTTCAGGTGCCATTTTCCGAGAAAGATGTTCTTGTATCCAGCCTGCTGCAGCAACTCTGGAAACAGCACTTCTTCTAACGGCAAGTTGCGCTCGTAGTCCGGATTGCCTGGACCGCCGATCCACTGAGTCAGGTGGATGCGTGCAGGATTTTTGCCCGTCAATATCGCGGCCCGCGTTGGCGAGCAAACCGGGGAACCGGCATAAGCCTGAGTAAACCGAACACCTTCCTCTGCTAGCTTGTCAACGTTGGGCGTTTCGTAGAATGGACTGCCATTGGCCCCGATATCCATCCACCCCAGATCATCGACCAAGAAGAAAACGAAGTTGGGTCCTCGATGGCCTTCATCCCCTTGCTCTCGCTGCGCAAACGCGCTCGACCAAGGAACCAAGGCGAGGACCGTCATGCTTGCTATCGCGAATCTCAACCGTGTCATGTTGTCTCTTTCATTAAGGTCGTTTAAAAAATTCTTGGGTGGCTTTTCAGTGTTTTTTCACAAGCGTTTATGCTCCCCCCAAGCTTCGGAAAGTGGTGAGATAGTAGCAACCAACCTAGGCCGGAGGCCGACATCTCCATTCCGGTGGCGTGGAATGGATGGAAACGGAACCACTAGCCCGGAGGACGACACACCAGCGATGATGTGTCGGCCTCCGGCCTTGCGGCGACTGAAACGCCTTGGATTCGGTGGCTCACGCCACCGCCAAGGATATGCCGGCCTCCGGCCTGAAAACAATGCCACTCCTTCAGCAGTCCCCTTCGCTCAGGAGAGGTTATTCAGCCTTCGACTCAGCTGAACTTAATAACTGCATGACCTATTTTCATAGGCAATCGAATTGCAAACGTTGCTGTTTTTTACACCCTCGCGCTTTGTCACCACTAAGAATCTCAAGTGGCTGTGGCTTCCAGCCGCAGCATTCTTCTCAACTGGGGCTGGAAGCCCCAGCATTCCTCTCAACTGGGACTGGAAGCCCCAGCATTCTTCTCAACTGGGACTGGAAGCCCCAGCATTCTTCTCAACTGGGACTGGAAGCCGCAGCATTCTTCTCAACTGGGACTGGAAGCCCCAGCATTCTTCTCAACTGGGACTGGAAGCCCCAGCATTCTTCTCAACTGGGGCTGGAAGCCGCAGCATTCTTCTCAACTGGGACTGGAAGCCGCAGCATTCCTCTCCACTGGGGCTGGAAGCCCCAGCGTTCTTCTCAACTGGGACTGGAAGCCCCAGCATTCTTCTCAACTGGGGCTGGAAGCCGCAGCATTCTTCTCAACTGGGACTGGAAGTCGCAGCACTCTTCTCAACTGGGACTGGAAGCCGCAGCGTTCTTCTCAACTGGGACTGGAAGCCGCAGCGTTCTTCTCAACTGGGACTGGAAGCCGCAGCGTTCTTCTCAACTGGGACTGGAAGCCCCAGCGTTCTTCTCAACTGGGACTGGAAGTCGCAGCGTTCTTCTCAACTGGGACTGGAAGTCGCAGCGTTCTTCTCAACTGGGACTGGAAGCCGCAGCGTTCTTCTCAACTGGGACTGGAAGTCGCAGCACTCTTCTCAACTGGGGTTGGAAGCCCGAGCATTCTTCTCAACTGGGGCTGGAAGCCCCAGCCACATCAAAAAACAAAATGCTCTAGTTGAGTCCGAACCGAAACAGGTCGGTTCGCGACGGGATCACTTGAGGCACAAACAAGGACTCTTTGCTGGCCGTTTCTGATGCAACGCGGATCACACTTCCAGGAGACGTCTTCAATAGGAACACGCCATCTTGTAATTCTTCGACTTCCGCGTTTCCTTGGATCTGAAATTGACCGCCATGAATGCCAGTTTCCAATTCAATCTTGCCACCTTTGGTCGACACGACTTCGACCCACTCCGTTTTACCGTTGCGGCGTAACGCGCTCACCAAGAATGCTCCTTCGCCACGAAAATCCACAAACTGTGCATCGGGCCAAGTGGATGGAACCGCGGGAAAACACCGTAAGCGTCCCCCCCAACTCTGAAACAACATTTCTTGCACCGCTGTCGCTCCGTGCAAGGGTGTTTCCATCACGGGAAGTCCAATTTCGGAATAAAATGTATTGGGATGAACGTAGGGTTTTAAATTGCTTAGGTACTCCAACGCCAAATCACCGTCTCCCAGCATCGCAGCGATGCATGCGCTGCCCGAGTGTGAGTAGCCTGCAATCCCTCGGCCGAAACTGCGCCAATGCTTCACACTTTTTTCAATCAGTTGACGATCGTCGGGATTCTCAGGCGTCAAGGTGCGGAGCGGATAGACAGCCAACAGATGCGACCAATGCCGATGACCGCCTGTGAGTGGAACGCCTTTGCCAATCATTCGACCGGTTTCATCAACCCATGTCGGCACCAACTTCGCTTGAATTCGTTTCCATTCGGGCAGCAGCGGTTGTTGCTGTTCATCCCACGCTCGTTCGGCGGACAATTCGATCAATCGGCCAACGGCCCAACGCAAGAGATCGAGATCGTACGAGCAATCCGCAGCATTACGATACTCGGGGCTGTGCGTTTGAGGCAAATGCAACCAACCATCGTCACCTTCTTTCAAAAAGTGGCGGTAGTAATTCACCGCACGAATCAATACCGGCAACAAGACACGGTCACGAAGATCGGCATCCTGCCAATAGCGATACTCCAGATCAACATTGTGTAACGCCCAAAGCAAGTTGGCTGTTTCGCGTCCAATATTGCGGTCCATCGAATCGCGTCCACCCGGTTCACCTGCATGCCCAAGTAGATCCCAGTTCGAAACGCTCCGCCCCAGCGCCGAGGAGTCATGGCGATAGGGTGCTGCAACATTCAACTTCAACGATTCTTGATTGACATCAATTCGGTGACTAAGCGCCGAAACGGCACCGCGTCGGTTCGCCTGGTATCCACCTTGGTGCGATAACTGCGCGTTCAGATTCCACCAAATTGCATTCCAAGCGGTTGGCTGTAACCACGGCCCTTGGTTGTCGATGATCCACCCGTTCTTCCGCGTGGCGCAAGCCAACTTGTACTGCTGGACCCAATAGAACGAATCCCAATAGCCGTCTCCTGTCGACAGAAAACTCTGTGGATAATATTCGTGCCACCAAACTCGATGGGACGCCAACCAGGAATCGTTGTCCGCGGAACTGGCGATTCGAACCGCAGCAATCGCTTTATCGATCGCATTGGCATCGGGATAGCTGTGCTGAACACTCAGCCAGATTCGATGCTTCGGACCTGCGTCATCGATCTTCCAGGCCACCGCGGTCTGGCCACCGGCAACCAAGTCTTGAATGCTCGCCTGAATGCCATCTTCGGAGACATAGGATTTGGGCTCAGGATGGGGCGGTTGACGTTCGTTCTTACCGCGGAAGGCACGTGGGTTTTTGGCACGTTCGGTGCGAAAGTCAATGCGTGTATCCTTCAAATTGCCCGCTGATTCCCACTGCACAAAAATCACCGGCTCTGTTGCATGAACCACCGACTTCCACTGTACCTTGCCGTCGGCTGATTCCAACACCCCGGTTGCTTCCGCATCCCATAGATTGACTCGAGCCGAGCCACCAACAACATCGGCGGGCAATTGTAGACGCAGGGAACCGATGGTTAACCTGCCACGATTGAGTACCTCAACATGTTTTTCAGTCAAGTCGTCTTGCTCAAACGGCCTGTGATCGTGTGCGGCCGAACAGCCTACGTCAAAGCGAATCTCTCGCGGCCCCAACTGGTACATCAACGTGCCCTGTTCGCCATTGCCCAAAAAGGGAGCTTCCGACCACTTTTTCGGCAATCGATCCCAACGCATATCGAACGGCTCAAGATACGCCTGCCAATCAATTGACTTGGCGTCAACACTCTCTTGGGCAAAGCCAGCCTTGGTGGTTACGATTGAACTGACACCCAAGGCGACCAACAGGCAACAGCAAGAAGTTAGGAATTCGCTTTTTTTCGTTCGCATGGTTCGCATTATTTAGTCTCGTTGGGAATCAAAATCGACCGCACTTCCATCCGTTATCACCGCATCTAATCTTTTTTTCGTGGCTGTGGCTTCCAGCCGCAGTCTGCATAAAACTGGGACTGGAAGTCCCAATCACGCTTGGTCGTAGCGAAGCCGCTTTACGGCATGCTCAAAGCCCATCGATACCACGTAATTCAACGGTATCGTTAGCCTGTTCCATTTCGTCTAACATCGTCTGCACCTGCTTGATGACGGGCGCCAGCATCCGCGCCTCGCTGTGGGCAAGCAGATCTTTTTCAAGTTGCCGGAGTTCAGGCAGGACCGCTTTGGCCGCTGCCCCGTAGGTCTCGAGAGTGGCGAGGCATTGGGTGATGCGATTTTTCTTACCCCACTTGTCGATCTCCATGATCTGAATGCAGAGCGGCATGCCCTCTCGGATCCGGTGCTTGGCAAGTAGTGCGACGCCGCTTAGCCGAATTCCGCTGGCAAACATGATTCCGCTCGGAGCGGGCTCGACAATCGCTTGGTGGATTGCGGGCAGCAATGGTTTGATTTCGTCGTAAGTAAGATTCTCGTAGACCGAACCAAGACTACCGCGAGCTCGTCCATCTTCATTCTGCAGGCCCACGCGAACGGCATTCAACAGCAGTTCACGATCGACGCCTTCGAGCGACTGGCCGATCAGGCCACCGCGACGGTTAAAGAGATTGAAGCAAAGATATCGCTGTTCCATGCCACGAGGATCGTTTTCGGGATCGGGCTTTGCAAGCCGTTCAAGCATCCGAGGAACAGCTTGCTTTGCAGGTTCACCGATTCTGGCCAGAGCCTCTGCGGCCAGGATTCGCAACCACACGTCATCGGCGTCAAACGCCTCGATTAGGGCTGACACACGGGCTGGCGCATCGGCGTTCCGACCGAGTTGCCCGAGCGCCTCGGCCGCACCATATCGAGAATAGCGATCTTCGGAAGCGAGCAACTCCAACATAACGGGCATGAAGTCTCCGTCACGCTTACGCAGTTCCTCAATCGATCGTTTGCGGACCGCGGGTGACCAGCTCGATAAACCGGCAAGCAAGTCCTCTTCGCTCCGATCTTGGTAGCGGAAGCGATCCTTTTCCTTCGTCGAAAAAAAGCCACGTCCCGCAGCAATGACATCATCCACGTCCGTCGGCTCAAGTGGCTCCACCGAACTCGGTTTCTTGCCGGTCAGGTAAAGGCTTTTGAGCGGTAACGCATAGGCCAGCAAATAGGAACCGGTGCTTTCAAAATTGGCATACTTCCCGTGCTCCTCCTCGCCGACCGGCGAACCTTGATATCGGAAACGACCGTCCAATCCGCGAGCGAGGTCGTAATACCAAGACTGCTCATGCCAATACGCGGCCGAAGCTAACGGACCACAGCGGGCCACCGCAGGCATGGCCCACAGGATGTTGAAGAAATTGCCAGTGTGGCCGCGTTCTCGTTCGTCGTAGCCCGCGGTGCCCATTTTTGCAAAGAAGGTCGCCGCTTCGCGATCGCCCAGCAGATCAAAGAGTACCGCCGCCATCGAACACTTGCCGTTGTCTTCATGTCCTGGCCAGGGCTCGTGATCGCCGTAGGGAATGGCCCCTTTATCGACATACCAACGCAGGAAACGGGTTGCCCGAGTGATCGCACCATCGAGGACGGGATCGTTCACGCCAGCCTCACGAGCGAGCACCATGGAGATTGTCAAAGAGATTCCTGGCGAGTTCATGCAACCATAGCCACCGACTCTGCCGTCCGGCAGCGCGAACCGATGTCCCCATGTCCCCACCTTGCTTTGCCCATTTGCAGCCTCTAGAGCCAAACGCCTTAGCCCAGGCATCACCGAGTCATCGCCGGTCGCCATGACATACTCGGCCAGAAACATCACCGCATAGCCATAGTGCCAAGTCGCAAAGGACTCCTCATGGTAGTCGGACACCTTCTTGGCATAGCTAGAAAGTATCGACTGATATTCAGGCCTGCCGCTGGCCAGCAGTGCGAGCGCGTTGATACTATTCGGGATTGAGACGTTTCTTAGGCCTCTTTTCGCGATCGCCTCGCAGCCGAACGCAAAGATTTTTGCCGACTTGGGACAATCATAAGGCGCTGTATCGCTGTACGTACCCATCACTGGAATCCGGATTTCGACATCCTCCGTTTCACCATCGCGCCAGCGGATCAACTTGAGAACACCGCGCGACTCTTCCTGCTCGGCTCGCGTCACGGCGCGTGCGAATTGTATCCGCGCATCATCATCAAAGGATTTGCCCTCGACGCCGAGGATGACATCATCGACCATCAAGACACCGTCAGCAGGCGAACCTTTGGCAACCTTCGTGACCAGGATTTGACGAGCATCGCCCGTATGTTTCCACGCATAGATCCAGCCCCGCGCGCCGGTGGGCCCGAGCGTCCAATCGTGACTTCCGTCCGTCTGGCCTCCTTGAGTAAAGTCGGGCTTTGCAGGAGGATCCTTAGCCAACGCAGAGTCAACGCAGGCAAGAGAAATGACGGCAGCGAAGGACAGAAAAGCAGATCGCTTCGACCAGGTCTTGCTAATCATGATTGCTTAAACCTTGAAGGAGGGCGGGAAAATGGGAGCCTCACAGCGAACGAACCAACGGCTGCAACGCTGAGGAATGTGCATCTCTGAGGAAAATGCATCGAAATCCGCCACCATTCCCATGTGCGGTTTCATGCCGTCTGTATGCTACCAAGATCAATTATGCCGCACAATCATCGTAAGGCTGAAAGCGAACCGAGCTCCTTTCAAAAACTCACTCCGCAGGAAGCATCTCTCGCTAAACGGCAGGAAACAACGACAAAAACCATCATAGTGGGGGGGGGGTACCAGATGGCGTGGGCAACGCCTAGCGGGTGTCGAGATCCAACCGTTCCCTTTGCCGAAAAACTCGCCGGTGCCGTCCCTGCGACCCATTCGGCTCCCACGCTCGACCACAGGTTGAACCCCTTGGATCGCTCGGCTTGGAAACTTTCGGCGTTCGCGAGTTGTTGGTTCGAGGTTAACTGCAGGTACGAGCAGAGTGGCCTCGGTTGCGTATCACACCAAGATTCACCTTCCGTTTCCCTTAAAAATGACTCCGACGATTTTGCAGCTACCGCAGGGCAATCCGCAGGGTAATCATCGGAGGCAAGGAAAAAAGGGGGGGAACCAGTCGACACGGGCATTATTGAGAATTGAGAATTGAGAATTGAGAATTGAGAATTGAGAATTGAGAATTGAGAATTGAGAATTGAGAAATGAGAAATGAGAAATGGGGAATGGGGAATGGGGAATGGGGAATGGGGAACTAGGGAATAGGGAATAGATCGACACCCCGTTAAAGATCCTCCGCGACGGGAGCTTTGGGACGGTCCGAAACGAGAATGGTGGGACGAAACGCATGGCGAGTATCGCGACGGGGGAGAGTGCGTATCAACGTCACGCAAAGTCAATACGTTCGAAACTCGACTCTCGTTGATCCGCGGTTTATTGCTGCATCGACGATTTTCAGAGAAACTAAACGGCGTGCTCAGGGTTGTAACTAACAAGAGAATAAAAAAACCGATTCGACCACCAACACAAAGACGGCATTGATGCTACGATTCAGGACTTCAGTAGGCACACTTCTTGCGATAGCGGCACTGGCTATTGCAACGACCGGCAATACTCAGGAGCGGGCGCGCGGAGGCCGGGGGCAGGCGGTGCCGGGGAAGGAGGCTCCGCATCCTCCCAAAGTCGATGCGGAAGCGCCTGAGTTTGAGTTGATGAACCTAAAAAATGAGCCGATTTCACTGCGGAAACTGTCAAAGAACGGGCCCGTTGTTCTTCTCGTCCTCCGTGGCTGGCCGGAATATCAGTGTCCGGTCTGCAGTCGTCAGGTGGCTGAGTTCTTGTCCAAGAAAGCGGAATTAAAGAAGGCTGGCGCTCAGGTAGTCATGATTTACCCAGGTCCGGCGGCCCTGCTTGCTGAGCACGCAAAAGAATTTCAGGGCGAGATCGAGTTGCCTGACCATTTCCATTTTCTGATCGATCCTGACTACACGTTTACCAATGCATGGGGTTTGCGTTGGGAAGCTCCTCGCGAGACAGCCTATCCATCGACTTTCATTGTCGGCGCTGACAACAAAGTCAAGTTTGGTTTGACGAGCACCTCTCACCGTGGACGCGAATCCGCTGCCAACGTGCTCGAAGAACTCGCGAAATTGCAATAACCCATCGCTGTGTATTTTGAGAGTTCTGACTTTCAATTCGGAAGGCCTATGACTGCATGGTGAATGCGGTTTCTTTTGTGGGCAGTTCCCCAGTTTCTACTGTGTCTATCTTATCGAAATCCTCAAGGAGAGCTGGTTGTGATTCTGACCCGAAAAATTCAATGCCTGTTACCCGCCGTGGCCTTACTGCTGTCGGTGCACTCTAGTGTTCACGCCGATTGGGATCGATTTCGCGGACCCAATGGCTCAGGGACAGCGGAGGGGCTCGTTAATTTGCCTGAGACCTGGACGACATCCGAAAATGTGAAATGGAAGCGGGAGCTACCTGGACGCGGCGTCTCGTGTCCTATCGTTGTCGGCGACCGAGTTTTTGCGACGGCATATAGTGGTTACGGGATGGGGCGTGATTCGGTCGGTGAGATCACCGATTTAATGCGGCATCTGATTTGCGTGAACCGCAACACGGGGGAAGTTGAATGGAAGATCGACGTTGCAGCGGTCCAGCCTGAAGACCCGTATTCTGGATCCGGAGTACCTTCTCATGGATACGCAAGTCACACACCGGCGTCCGACGGCGAGCGTGTTTATGTATTCTTTGGCAAAACAGGTGTCCTTGCGTTTGATCTGGAGGGAAATAAGCTCTGGCAAACAAGTGTCGGTAGGGGCTCCGGTAAACAGCGATGGGGTTCGTCGGCTAGTCCGGTACTTGCTGGAGATGTCGTCGTCATCAATGCTTCTGACGAAGCGGAGTCATTGATTGGGCTCGACAAAATGACGGGCGAGGAACGATGGCGGATTACCGACCAAGCCCTCCAAAGCGTTTGGGCAACACCCATTCTACATGACGACAAAATCATAATGACGGTTGCTGGCTCCGTCTGGGCGATTGACCCAGTAACCGGAGAAAAACTCTGGTCGGCGCAGGGGGCCAACAGTGACCAGACAAACGTTGGGCCGATCGTCAGTGAAGATGTTCTTTTCTTGCAATCGTCTCGCGGCGGAAATTCGGTTGCCGTGCATGCGGACGGTTCCCGTTCCGATGCCGTCTGGGAAGCGCCGCTCCAAAGCCGCTACGCCAGCCCGATTGCCCATGACGGCTATATTTACTCGGTCAATGGCGATGTCTTCAGTTGTCTCAATGCGAAAACGGGAGAACGTGTCTTTCAAAAACGATTGCCCGGAAGTCCGGAACCTCCTGCTCAAGCGAACGTTGCCGAGGGTGCCCCGACGCAGCGAGGCGGGCGTGGTGGTCGCGGCGGCCGTGGAGGCGGCGGTCGTGGTGGAGACTATCCATCACCCGTTCTGATCGATGGAAAGATTTATATTCTTAAGAAAACCGGAGCGATTCATGTCATTGCGGCCAAACCAGAATTCGAAGCGATCAGCATCGCGGACATGACGGCTGACACAAGCGGCTTCGACTCGACGCCCGCGGTCAGCGATGGTAATATGTTCATCCGGTCAGAGACAACTTTGTATTGTATTGGGAAATAAGAAACGGGTTACAACGACTCTGTGCATAACGATGATTGGGCGAGATCCGCGCCGAACTTTTTAGTCGCGATGCAATCGCAGACGTCTAACTACTAAATATCACGACAGCATCCTATGAAATACTTTCTTCTGCTCCTTCTAACCTGTGGCGGTGTCGCTTCTGCCATCGCAGCGGATACAACGAATTCGGACCATGCAGCCAAGCCGTTCGTCCACCCTGGGTTGCTGCATAGTCATGCCGAACTGCAATTCATTCAACGGCAGCTCGAAGCCGGCCAGCAGCCATGGAAATCGGCTTGGCAGCAATTGCGATCTGACAAAAGTGCTTCTTTGGATTACACCCCCAAGCCAATCGCTGGAGTCGTCCGGGGGGTCGTGAACAATCCGGATATCGGCAGCTCAGATATGTCTCGAGACGCGGAGGCGGCATATGCCCATGCCCTACAGTGGAGCCTAACCCAAGAGGAGGCTCATGCGAAAAAGGCGATCGAGATTTTGAACGCTTGGGCCACCACGCTGGAGTCCGTCTCTGGACATGACGCTCGATTATTGGTCGGGATGGATGGTGTGGCGTTTTGCAATGCGGCCGAGCTCATTCGACACACCAGCACGCTGTGGAAGGTCGAAGAGCAAAAGCAGTTTGAACTCATGCTTCGGAACGTGTTTTATCCGGTGATTGAGAATTTTCATCCCACAGCCAATGGTAACTGGGATGCCGCCATGATCCAGACCATGATCGCGATGGGAGTGTTTCTTGAGGATCGCGCAATGTTTGATCGTGCAACGGAATACTTCTTGCATGGCGAAGGCAATGGCGCGATCGAGAACTATCTCAACGAGTTCGGTGAATGCCAAGAAAGTGGGCGAGATCAATTGCATGTGCAAATGGGGCTTGGCTTCCTTGCCTGCGCTTGCGAAATGGCGTGGAAGCAAGGCGTGGACTTGTATGCCGCCGCCGACAATCGGCTTGCACTTGGATTCGAGTACACCGCCAAATACAACCTTGGTGAAGACGTTCCGTACGTACGCTTTCGCAGCGTCGATGGTAGATACGATAATCGAACCATCGCTCGACGGGGCCGTGGAAGCTTTCGTCCTATCTACGAACGGGTTGTTCACCACTACCATGACCGCAAAGGGCTGGAGATGCCGTATAGTCGGAGAGTGGCAGACCAAGAACGACCGGAAGGCACCCATCGACAACACATGTCGTGGGGCACGCTGCTTTGCTACGGATTGCCTGTGCTCTCCGAGCCTAGTATCCGTCGTGATAAACCCCTGGTGCTAGGGCATGGTGTGGGGCTGTTCAAGGTTGGAGCGAAACTGGTTCAGGATGATTTTGAAAACTTGGATAACTGGGTCGTCCAGGTGCAAGAGCGAGCTGGATTCGCCGCGGCCGAAGTCGTGGCAAAGAATCGATCGCTCGACTGCATGTTGCCGGGACGTGGATGCACGGTGTGGTTCAAACAAAAACTCCCCACTCGCGTAGCAATCACCTATGACGTGCTCTGTCCAACGCCGAAAACACCGACGAAGGGACTTCAACCGCGTGACATCAACAACTTTTGGATGGCGTCCGATCCGCTCGATCCCGACCAAGGACTGTTTGATTCAAAACGATACACGGGAAAGTTCTCATCCTACGATAAGATTCACGGCTATTACGCGAGCACCGGTGGCGGGGGAGCAATCGCTAACCTTACGACCCGGATGCGACGCTATCCGCGCGAAGTCGATGGCGAGCCAGTCGAACATTTGGCGCTCAATGACAAGGACGAAAAACCGGGATACCTGATCACTCCGGACAAGGTAATGACGGTACAATTGGTCGCCTATGATGATGTGATTCAATACATCGTCGATGGCAAACTGATTTACCAAATCGCGAAAGGCGACCCGATTCAGATCGAAGGACGCGACAGTCAAGGCAGGACCGTCTTTCAGCAAGTCGCCTATGATCTCGATCGTTTTCCCGTTTACCAAGACGGCTTTTTTGGCTTTCGCTTGGTCGGCACCCATCACATCTACACGGACTTCCGAGTTTACGCTTTGGAGCCCGCCGAAATAAATGAACCAACCCGCCAAGAACAGGAGTAGGGGAAGTGAATCGTGAGAAAGATTCGTTGTCGAGGGATCTTTAACAAGATCCACGACGGGGAAACGACAGGCCCCGGGTCTGGCGATCCACCCCAGGAAATTGGCATTGCCTACGACACGATCTACGACAACTTGACAGCCGAAGAGCGCAGAACACGATCACATAATTTGGAGGCTGACGGCAGTATTCGCCACCGCAACGCCAATCTGGAAATGCCTAACGGCTGGGAAACCGACGCCTATCTGCTTGGGTTCTCCTACCCAGAGGGCGCGGATCCTAACGACCCCGATGCCATCATTCGCACGATGGTGATCGACAGCAACTATCTGCGTCGTGATGGCAAGGTCGTGCTCGATCCATTGTCGAAGGTCTACCTGACGATGACGAGGCGACTCGCTGAACGTACTCCTGAAAGGTCAGCCTGTCATCCATGCTTTGATTCGATCCGTGACAAGACCAGCAAACGTCCACTTGAACGGCAAACCTGTCGAATCCAATTATGATAAAAAAGGACAAAGTCTCCGGTTATCTTTGCGTTCAAGCGAAACGGGTAAAAGCCGTTCCGACAGACCGAAAGAGACTTCGTTGCATGATGATCTCTATCCCTCCAATCCATGAAAGAAGAAGGTCAATGAGAAAGCTAATTCTAAATCCTATACACGGCTCTGGCGCTGCGGCTCGAGTTGCCTTGGCAATGGGGCTCCTCTTAGGCAGTTTCTCTTGTGGCAACGTGATCGCGGAAGATCCGCAACCCGGTTGGACCTTTATCAAGGAGACGCCCGAAGAGCATGCTGCCAAAATGGAGTGGTGGAACACGGCGCGCTTTGGAATGTTTGTCCATTGGGGCGTCTACTCGGTAACAGGTGGAGAATACAGAGGCAAGATGCCAACAAACAGTGCGGAATGGATGATGAACAAGGCCCGCATTCCGATTGCCGACTACAGGACGGAAAACGTGGACAAGTTCAATCCAACCGAATTCGATGCAGATGCCTTCGTGGGACTCGCGAAAGAAGCGGGTATGAAGTATCTGGTAATCACCGCCAAACATCACGATGGGTTCTCGATGTTTGGTTCCAAGGCCAGTCCCTACAACGTCGTCGACGCCACACCCTTCAAACGTGACATCATGAGAGAACTGGCCGAGGCCTGTAAAGCTCAGGGGATCCGCTTCGGATTCTATTATTCGCAATGCCAGGATTGGCATCATCCCGGGGGCATCGGAAACAACTGGGACAAGACGATCCAACGCGTTAGCTTTGATGAATACGTCCGTGAAAAAGCGGCTCCTGAGATTAGGCAACTACTGACCGAGTATGGTCCGATCTCAATTTTTTGGTGGGATACCCCACGCGATATGAGTAAGGAAGCCTTTGACAGCCTCCATTCTGGAACCGATCTGCAACCCGGTATCATCACCAATGACCGTCTTGGAGAGGAATACGCGGGTGATCACAAGACCTTCGAACGGAAAATTCCAAGCGAGGCCCCGGTCGGAGTCGATTGGGAAGTCTGTATGCCCATCAGTGGCAGTTGGGGCTATAAGAAAAGCGACAGGGACTTCAAGTCGAGCGAGACATTGATTCGTAACTTGGCAGACATTGCCAGTAAGGGAGGAAATTACCTTCTGAATGTCAGTCCAACCGGCGCGGGTACACTGCTTCCCGAAGCGACCGAACGTCTCAAGACGATTGGAAAATGGATGAAGGTTAACGGTGAATCCATCTACGGCACCACGGCTAGCCCTTTTGAAGAACTGGAATGGGGGCGTTGCACGAAGAAAGAGTTCGCTCGCGGAACCACCCTCTATTTGCACGTGTTTGATTGGCCTAAGGACGGAAAACTATTCCTGCCAGGGCTTCAAAACAAGGTCGAACAAGCCTACCTGATGGCAGATTGGCAGGCCCTCAATACCCAGTCGAGTGATTTAGGCGTGGAGGTGTCGCTACCCGAGCAGGCACCGGATGAAATCAATAGCGTCGTGGTCGTGAATGTCAGCGGAGCCTTGGAGATTAAACCGGTTCTACCAACACCCAATGAGGACGGCACATTGACGCTGTCGGCCGACATGGCGTACATCCATAATAACGAGGGCGGCGAGCAAGCGAGCGTACGAGAAGGACGACGCCGCGAGGCTTCTTCAATCGGCAACTGGTCTGACGAGAATGCCTGGGTCGAATGGTCCTTTCGAATTGATAGCCCAGGGCGTTACGAGGTTTCGGCCGAGTTTTCACTGCAAGACGAAAAGAGTCGTTTCCGCCTAGGACAGCCAGGTCAACTGCAAACCGTCGAAGTCACATCGACCGGAACCGCTCGAGACTTTACAACGAAATCGCTGGCGACCCTCAACATCGATGAGGCCGGTGATTGCATCCTTCAGATCAAGCCTGAGAAGGGCAGTTGGAGTCCCATCGGGCTCCGCAAGCTTGTCTTGACAAAGCAGTAAACACAGGCGGTATCACGCCGCACAGGAAAGAAGAGGATAGGTGGCCCCTTCAAAGGCCCCCACCAACCCCCATGATCAACTTGTTGTTGGTCGAAAAGATCTCCGTTCGCAAAACAAAGCCCCTCCTATGAAAATCAAATCAACTCACGACCGTCGGAAGATGACTGCAATGCGTTCCCCATTAGAGCCAAGTAGGTTTCTGCGACTTAGCATCGCCTGGTTGGCAGTTGCCTGCTGCCAGACGTTACAGGCCCAAACAAAAATTCAAGTGTCGACTTTGTCGGAATTGCGTTCAGCGGTACAACAAAACGACCAAACGATTGTGATGAAGCCGGGTCACTATATGCTAACGGATCTTCCCGAAGGCTCCAGAGTTCTTGCGTGCTCGGGGTCCAGCAACACGATCGATTTGACGGGAGTGGAAGTCACTGTCCCGGTCGGCACGACGCCACGTAGTTACATCACGATTTCAGGCGACGATAACGTTTTTCGAGGTGGTACATTTGAAGACACGTACGAAAGCGGTCTCCAAGAAGTAACCGATTTCAGTGCATACAATCAAGATAGGTCGAAACTGGCCAAAGGGCTGCGTGGCAGCTCCGTTCTAGCGATCACGGGTGACAATAACACGGTAGTAGGCACAAAGTTGACCGTCCGAGGATCTTTTCCGTACGGCTACGGCAGCATCTATGGAATCGGTGCCAACAACACCTTCGGCCTTGATAAGCGATGCGGCATCCTGGTCAATGGCCGACGCAACACCGTGGATGGTTGTGAAGTCCAGCAAAAAGCATTTGGCCATGGCATCTACATACAACCACCCGCCGACGAGACGACCGTCAAGAATTGTCTCGTCGAGGGGGTCATGCGTCAAAGCAAAGACTTGTATCTCGAAACAAACCCAAGAGATCTTCCAGCCAGGTCGGGCTACCAACTTCCTGGGGAGAGGCAGAGCGGTAGAAGCAGGGAGAGGAATCGAGGCGGACGTCGAGGCGGAGACGAGGGCAATGGCAGCGGACCAGATCCAACCACGAACACGAACGTCGTTGAAGGGAAGCCTATTCCAAAGGACATCATGCTGCCTCTTGCGGAGGATGGAATTCGCGTCTACACCGGCGGCGGAAGTGTGACCGTTGACAACTGCACTGTCAAGAAAATGAGGGGTGGTATCCGGCTGTATTTGGCCAGTCGCGCCACCGTGACAAACTCCACGGCAATTGATTGTGGCAATACGAATTTTAATTTACCGAAGGGAGGGAAAATCACAGGCTCGACGGGGAATTTTGCCTACGCTCCATTGAGCGATTTTCGATTGTCCAGGTCGGATCAGGATATCGAACTGACGATTCTTCCGTCTCCACATATCGTGGGGCCACACAACCTTGCGGACGTTTTGGGAAGCAATCATAAAATCGTATTCCACCGAACCGACGGCCCCTTGGACACCAACCTTCGTCCGATTGTGATCCAGGGCGACGGTTCAACGATCCGAAACGAAACCGAGTATCCCATCATCCTTCAATCGTCCGCGAGTGGGAATACCGTCGTCAGTTTCGGACCCGTCACGGACCTAGGAAGTAACAACAACGTCTCTCAAATCGAACGACCATAGCACTTCGGGTTCACTCTTGGGACAAAATCCAGAATGGATCAGGTTGACGACTGGTACAAGAAAGCGATCATCTTCGCCCTAACCCGGATGATTCATTAGCCGTTTTGGCGATAGCGGGCTGTCGATTTAATCGTTTAACGCTTAGCCGAAGGCGTCAGCTTTTCCGTAAGCGGTCGCCTACGGCTTGGCGTTAAACGATAAGTCGAGTCAAACCGATTAAATCGACAGCCCAATAGCCACGGCTGCGTGATCTGTCGTGTGAACCGTGGCTAACGGGCTGTCGATTTAATCGTTTAACGCTTAGCCGAAGGCGTCAGCTTTTCCGTAAGCGGTCGCCTATGGCTTGTCGTTAAACAATCAGTCGAGTCAAACCGATTAAATCGACAGCCCGCTAACGCCAAAACGGCTAATACGCAGACTGTTTTTCGAGCAATGAACGTAAACGCTTGAAGGCGTAGACGTTAGCAAGACAATTTGCAAGCCCATGAATCATCCGGGCTAGCCGCGGGTGCTGCGAATTGAAATCGTGTTGCGCAGGGAGCTTTCAAAATGGCTGAGAGAAAGCACGCGGCCCCATTCATCGTCCGGCGAACGAACCAGGCAACGTCGAGTGTCCACGTCGAGTGTCCACATCGAGCGTCCAACGTGCGGATCGTTAGCCCAGGCATTTTTTGGAGTAGCCATCAAATGAGAATCACTGCGAGTTGGGTATTCGTCTCCACGGCTGAGGACTGCAATAGGTGAGTGATCGCCACACCCATTCCATCGGTCCATAATTGAACGACTTTAACCAGATATTGCTGAACACAATTTCAAATATCCAGATTGTCAGGACAACCAAGCTAAGCTGAACCCGGTCGAGTTGGTTGAATTGGCGAAGACCAAAGAAGAAACACGCGGCGATGATCGACTGCATCAAATAGTTCGTCAGTGTCATCTTGCCGGTAGCCGCCAACCACCGACCTGGTTTGGCGAACCATCTCGAGCGAAAAACGAGACAGATCGTCGCAACATAGCCGAACATCATCGGCAACCGTCCCAGATCGAAGAAGATCAAGTAGAAAATCGATTTAACATGATCGGTGTAGGCGGCGTAAAAACCTAGATGTACCCACGCGTGTATCGCGCCGCCGATCGCCAATCCCAGCAGTGCAATGGGTAGTAGTTTCCTGGAAGGGTAATCTTTGCTGAAGAAGCCTGATCGATAAAGCGACACTCCCAAGAGCATGTAGAGCAAGATCTCCCACGAGTACCAGTTGTAGAGATCGTACGTAGCCATCTGCACAACGCCATCCTTATTGAACTCGAAAGTCGTCAGCAAACCACCCTGCTTCGCTTCCAATTCATCTTCATAGTCCTCCAGCTTAGGAGAAATGTATGCCGTGTCATAATTCCACTCATCGATGACCAGATAGTCGTAATCGGAGAGTCTCTCGCCAGAGTTCTTTCGCTGCATAATCTCGACGTATTCGTCTCGCAGTTCAACCGTGTACTGGTAGTCACTGTATGGCTTGTAGGTTAGCACGGCTAGGCAGATCAGCATGATCAGTTTACGCACTCTTGGCGATGCGTAGTAAAGGGGGAATGCGATCATTCCCATGATGCCATAGTGAAAGAGGATATCGCCGTAGAACAGGAAAAGAAATCCATGGATTTGCCCAAAAATCAACAGCCAAACCATCCGACGAAAGAAGATCTGGGTCGATTCTAAGCCATCATGTTTCTTCACCAGTCGGTCGAGGATGATAACGGAGCTGATCCCGAATAGCATTGCAAATAGGCTACGCATTTTCCCAGAGAGGAGTATCTCGCCAGCCATTCCCAGCATGTAACCGAGCCCATGATCGGGATCAGTGACAGGCAGTGCATCGGAGAGAATCTCGGGGAGTCCATAACAGAAGATGTTCACGCCGAGGATACCGAGCACGGCAATGCCACGCATGATATCCAGGATTTGAATGCGAGTGGATGTGTTACTAGTTTCATTCATGCTATGGGATTCCAGGAGCTCGTATTCATCATGGTCGCAATAATGTAATGCCCACGATCAGATTCATTTGACGATAGCGTTTGATGAGGGGACCCTGCTAATAGGAACGCCGACCCACTGCGTATGCGGCGGAATCGACTCTCCTTTCATCAGAAGAGAGAGAGAGCCGATCGATGAGCCTTCGCCCATTTCGGAGTCATAAAGAACGACAGACATATTGCCAATCGAACAGTTGTCTCCAATGATCAGCCTAGCGGACTTGAAAATCCGATCCTCGAACAGATGGTTTTGTATCACCACGTCGGGATTCAACGCCACATGGTCGCCTATTTGAACGAGGTCGAATTCTCCGAACAGGGTCGTTTCGATGAATGCATGTTTCCCCACCTTACAGCCCATCAACTGTAGATAAGCCGCAAAGAACGGCGTGCCAAGTAACGGAGTTACCAGTGGAGCTGCCACGGATTCATGGGCGCCATTGATCACCTCGTTCAACCAAACATAAGGGGACCATAGCGGTTTGATCACCGGTTCGTAGGTTCCCATCATCAATTGTTTGGCTCCAACGACACCAAACACCATCAAGCCAGCCAACGCGATTCCAACGAAGGGAGCTGTCGCGAGAGCCATTCCCAGCGAGAGATCCGCTAAGGCCCAGCTGAGCCAAGCAATCAAGCCGACGACGCCTAGGATTTCGATGGAACTTGCCGTGATGATTCTCAGGGCGTCGACGCATAAACGCAAAGCGTACATTTGCTTGGAGGGCTTGTAGATCTGGCTGTCTTCGAATCCTTCCACCTTCTTCCGGTGTGGTAATGCAAAAGAAGGAGCTCCAAGCCATTCGGTTTGGTCTGGTATTTCGACGGTTCCGCTTGGAGGCGAGGATAGAACGCCCAATAGGCACTGGGATCCGATCGACGCTCCCACAGGTAGCACGGCACTGTTGCCAAGAAAGCTACGCCGGCCGATGCGGTTAAAGGCAAGTTCAAAGTGTCCCCGATAGACACGCATCCCTCCGATGATCGAACCGTCTGCAAAAAAGCTCTCCTCTTCCATTTCGACCAGGTCGGGCGCGAGTTGAGCGATCACAGACAGTTCGGCCCTGGGTCCGATCTTTGCCCCCAACATCCTCAACAGAGGCGGCATGTAGAGTGTCGTGTAGAGCGGCAGTGTGAAGAGACGACTAAGCCCCATCAGCGTATCGACGTACCATTTCCGAAGGAAGTAGAAGCTGTCAATACGGTAGACGCCCGGTTGTGACCGGCGCAATACGCAAGCTTTGACAACGATATGCAATATCCAAAACGTGATTTCGAAGAGGGGAATGGAGATCGCCAGCACAGCCGCCCAAAGCAACGTATTGTTGACCGCGTAGGCGAAATTCAACAGTATAAGGTTAGGCAGCATGGCGGCCAGCATGAACAGTTGCACCGCGTAGATCGACAAGTACGAGAGAACGCCAAATCGAACGGACCGACGCATGACGCTCTGGTCGCCACGGATGTCTGGCACCAAAACAGAGCAGGGGCGAGATGGCGAACCTTGTCGTGATTCGCCCGCCGGGATCTTTTCACCAATGCCCAGTAACGACAGATCGTCTAGTCGAGCTCCATCGCCCATCTCCGAATTGATAGCCAACGCCGATTGTATGCCAACGAAACAGTCGCGACCGACCTCGATCGTTCCAATATGAAGCATTCCGTCGGAGACGGTATAGCCGAGCAACTGAGCCTCGCTACCAATGCAACTTCCGTCACCAATGCTTACAAGATCAAATGCCGTACAGTGGCCAGTATTGACAACGCATCCCCGGCCAATCTTGGCACCCATGAGCCGATAGTAGAGGTTGATTAGCGGCGTCCCAGCAACCAACCCGATGCCACTGGCACGCTGTATCCGAGCTGCCAGCCACCAGCGAAAGTAATACAGACCCCAAAGAGGATAGGAGCCAGCTCGGTACCTGCCGATAATGACCCACTTTGCCAGGATACTCACGCCTACGATCGAGGGGTACGCAAGAATGAACAGTGCCAACACGACCGAGCCATATAAAATGAACGGCAATTCCCCGGCAATAGCCCCCACGTACATCTTTGCTAAGAGGAGGATGGTGGCTGTGGGAATTCCGTAGAAGACCAACAATGCCAGCGATTGAAAGGTGTAGCAGAGCCCGCGGTGCCATCGCGGCTGCTTACCGAAAACGGCTTCCGCCGTTTCCAATGGCGTCGTGTTGGATTCTGGATCCGCCACATCCAACTCTTTGGACGATTGACGATCGACCCATTCGGCAAGTTTGCGCACCGTCGCGGATTGGTAAACCTCGCGCATGGCAATCCCTTCGCCACATGCGTTTCGATACTTGGAAACGAACGAAGCCGCCAACAACGAATCGCCACCTAGATCCATAAAGAAGTCATCGTCGATGGAAATCGGAGACGTCTCAAAGACCTGTTCCCATAGATCCGTGAGCACTTTCTCAGTCTCGGTTCGCGGTGGTACGATTGAACGACCTTCTGCGACCAGCCGAGCGGTGGGCTGCGGCAACGACTTGCGATCGACTTTGCCACTCGCCAATCGTGGCAATTGTTCAATCGGGTCAAGGTAAGAGGGGACCATATAAGCAGGCAAGCGGCGGCGAAGATGATCGAGAATGACGTTCCGCTGCAAACCACACTCGACTCCACCCGCGGGCACGACAAAGGCCGCGAGTTCTTGCGAGCCGTTGCGTTGCACGACGGACACGGCCGCACCCTCAACGTCTGGATGATCCCGCAAGACGGATTCGATCTCACTCAGTTCGATTCGATAGCCCCGCACTTTGACCTGACCGTCGATCCGTCCGAGAAATAGCAGTTCGCCATTGTCCAGCTCGCGGACAAGATCTCCCGTTCGATAGAGCGTCTCGGAATGGCCGTTCGCCTGTTCCGAATACGAAATGAAGTGCTTTTGGGTCAGTTCAGGCTGGTTGAAATACCCTCGCGCCACACCGACGCCGCCGATGTAGAGTTCGCCGTCCGATCCGATTGGCACGGGTTGCATCTTTTCGTCGAGAATCCGTATCGTGTATCCGGGCAACGGTCTACCGATCGTGACCGGCACGTCCGGTACACATTCCCACACGGTTGTGTTGACCGTGGTTTCCGTGGGGCCGTACACGTTGAGCATTCGCAATTCGTTCCGGACCCAACGTTTGATCAAATTTGGCGGACATGCCTCTCCGCTGACGACGACCAGCCGCAATGACGGCACGTCGTCCTGGATCATGGCCAAGAACGTCGGCACGGTTGAAAACAGCGTGACTCCTTTCTCTCGCATGTATTGTGCGGTTTCCTCACCCAGTTGAGCGAATTCGGGCGGCCCAATGATCAGGGACGCGCCACTGGAAAGGGCCAGCCACATTTCTTCGACCGAACCGTCAAACGTCAACGAGAATCCCTGATACACACGGTCCCTCGCCGTCATCTCACACGTTTCCCGAAATGCTCTTGCAAACGCGGCAACGTTGCGATGCTCGGTCATGATCCCCTTGGGGCGGCCGGTCGTTCCAGATGTATAAATGATATAACAGAGGTCGGACGCGCACGATCCATTGTCGGCAAGCGGCAAGCGATCGACCGGCTGTTCGCTGAGGGAGTCCCACGTCTCTTCGGAATCATGAACCAAGAACCGAGCCACCGATGTCGATTTGGCCCGGTTTGAGAGTTGCTCGTCCAATACGAGGGTTTGGACATTCGCTTCCTCCAAGATTCCGGCAATGCGATCATCTGGCCAGCGTTCGTCGAGCGGCACATAGGCCGCACCGGATTTCAGAATTCCCAGAATCGACACGATGGCGTTGACGGAGCGTTTACAGAACAACCCAACCAAGTCGCCGGGGACAACGCCCTTGCTTTGCAGTAGGCGGGCGAACTGATTGGCGCGTTCGTCCAGTTCTGCGTACGTCAACTCCTCATCCACACTAACGACGGCACAGGCTCCTGGAGTCAAATCAACTTGATGCTCGAATCGTTCATGCAAGCACTCATCGAGATGAGAATCTGCCATTAAGTCTTCCGTTGACTCCCCTGGGACAAGCACTTGTCTATCGGATGACATGGGGATCTCCGCAACCAATCTCACTACTTGATGCAATCCCGCATCTTTCCAAAGCAAGGCTCTCTTGCACTTCGTGTTCAAATGCAGCCAAGCGTCGTTTTCGTTCATCGTCATTCGCCCAGATCGCCTGCCCCGACTCGGGCAACTGATCGATCGGGTCGTAGTAGTAGAAGATGCGTCCTGGCTTCACCCTCGGGGCAACCCAAGCCGATACGCCGATTTCGCGATCGTAACGTTCGTAACTGGAGATTTGCCTTTTGCCCCCACCGCCCGGTGCATCGCAAACAAATCGCGGAACATTAAATCCGGCTGTCGTTCCCAACAACTGCTTGAACAACTGCTCCGCGTGCGACAACGTGGTTCGCAAGTGCTCACATCCTGGGACCATGTCGTGAAGAAAGACGAGGTACGGCTGAATGTTCAGGTAGGACAACTTCTTAATCGTTCGATACATCGAATCGAAGGAATCGTTCACGCCTCGCAGCAGCACCGCTTGGTTCCTTACCTTGATCCCCATTTCCGTCAATCGTTGCATCGCGTTGAAAGTCCACTCGGACATTTCCTGCTCCGAACCGATATGCGTATGAATACAAACCTCTTTCATCATGCTCTTGCCACGATCGGAAATCCTCTTCAGTGCATGTACCCAGGCGTCATCGCTGGTGATCTTCATCGGCAAAACGGCCAATCCCTTGGTGGCATAGCGGAAGCGGCGAACATGCGGAATCTCAAGCAAGCGGTTACCGATATGTTCAATGATCTCGGCACGGAGCATGAATGCATCACCTCCAGAGATCACAACATCCTCGATTTCTGTGTTCCGCCGAATGTAGGCGAATGTTTCTTCCCAACTGTCTTTCGAAGCACCGTACGGGGTCTTGCTCTTCGCTTCCGTGCTTCCACCGACGAGGCGGCTACGCGTGCAGTAAGAACAATAAACAGGACATACACTGACAGGCAGGAAAAGTACCTTGTCTGGATATCGATGAGTCAGGAACGGAGCGCTGCGGTCTCCATCTTCGTTCAACGAATCGTCCATGCAACAGGGATGATCCGCAGTGAATTGAGACCCCATCGGCAGGAATTGTCGTCGCAACGGATCCTCCTGAGGACTAGACCAATCAATCAGCGAAAAGATATAGGGGGTGATTCGAATTCGCATCGGAGTGCGTTGAAGCCCAGCACGCAAGTCATTCGCAAACCCAGCGGGCAACTCACCACCCAAAACCGACTCGATGTTCTCTACGGAGGTGATGCAATTTCGTTGTTGCCATTGGTGATCACCAAACTCCGTTTCGGTGATGTGTCTCCAAGCCGGAATGCGATGCCAGAACGCCCCTTGTTTGAATTCGTAATTCAACAGCGGCACACGGGTTTCCGTGCGATCTTGCGGTTGTTGACTTTGGGGAAGCGCACGGCATTGTTGTAGATCGGGCATATTGGTTGCGCCGCTTTCCATGAGTGTCTATTTGTAGGAGCCGCCTCCTGCGGCGCCTCTGTCATCCATGATCGAACCCTCCAAAGGTACAAAGGTTTCGGCATCACGAAGGATTATTGCAAGATGCTTCAAACGATTGACAACACATATCCCCCCGCCGCACACACAAAAGTCGCAGACTCTCAACGGTCCATGCGAGTGCTTTCACTCGCATCTCAGTTTTTGAATTAGCTGTTTTGCTGTTGGTTACAGCTGCGTTAATAAACAACGGGGCTAGCGTGCAAAACGGCTCATGTTGCAACCCTAATTAGGAAGCAGATTGAACGACGAGCGTTTTCATCACTCGAGCACATCTTCTTGGGCACATCTTCTTGGGCACATCCGATTGCAACGCTGAAGCGATTTTGAGGCATTCGTAGAATCACTTCCGCAACGCAAAGGCAGCACGGTTATCGAAAACGGGCACAGACACAAACTAGGCACCTAGCCCGGATGATTCATTAGCCGTTTTGGCGATAGCCACGGCTGCGTGATTTGTCGTGTGAACCGTGGCTAACGGGCTGTCGATTTAATCGTTTAACGCTTAGCCGAAGGCGTCAGCTTGTTCATAAGCGGTCGCCTACGGCTTGGCGTTAAACGATAAGTCGAGTCAAAATGATTAAATCGACAGGCCGCTAACGCCAAAACGGCTTATACGCAGACTGTTTTTCGAGCAATGAACGTAAACGCTTGAAGGCGTAGACGTTAGCAAAACAATTTGCATGCCCATAAATCATCCGGGCTAGATGTCCTATGGCGTCCGTCTATGGCGTCCGAATGCCAAGGGGCCTGCGACGAATGGCGTGGACGGAAGGAATTCTGAAACGTGAGACATCCTTCCGTCGAGCCTGTCTCGGCGGAGGAAACAAGTGGCGACTACAAACCGTACGACCGAAAGAGATTCGCCCCACCCCCACGAATCGTCTCCGGCGATTTGTGGGGGTGGGGCGAGCGTGGGATTTTGCGTTCATGGTAGCTGCCACCTGTTGCTCCGCCCGAACAAGCTGCCCGAACAAGCTGCCCGAACAAGCCGCCTGAACAAGCCGAACGGAAGCAGGAAAAACACCCCTGTGATACTCACTCCGTTTTTCTTAAGTCCACGCCCTTCGGGCCTGCAACGACATCGACGACAATTCGTCCTCTCGAGCGTCGCAGGGTCTTGTTTTTTAGATCCTTCAAACCAGGTATTTTTTGAACCAAGCAATGGTTCTTTGCCACGCCAGCTTTGCGGCGGCCTCGTCGTAGCGTGGCGTGGTATCGTTGTGGAAACCGTGGTTCACACCGGGATAGACATACGACTCGAAGGGGACTTTATTGTCGCTGAGACTTTTCTCGAAGGCGGGAGCTCCAGCGAGGATGCGGCGGTCGAGTTCGGCGTTTTGAATGAGCAGCGGGGCTTTGATTTTGGCGACGTCGGCAGCGTCCGGTTGGCTACCATAAAACGGCACGCCAGCGTCGATGACCTCGGGGATGCGGACGGCGAGTTGGTTGACCAAGCCTCCCCCAAAACAGAAACCGACCACGCCGACTTTGCCGGTGGATAACTCGTGCGTGTCAAGCAGTTTGGCGGCGGCGATAAAGTCTTGTGTCATTTCCTCGCGATCGCGTTTGGATTGCATCGACCGGCCCTCGTCATCGCTGCCTGGGTATCCGCCTAGCGGCGTGAGTGCGTCGGGGGCGAGTGCGAGAAAACCTTCGACGGCTAACCGGCGGGCGACGTCTTCAATGTATGGGTTCAATCCGCGGTTCTCGTGGATGACCAAGACGGCCGGAAACTTGGTCCCCTTGGCAGGTCGCGCAAGAAGCCCCTTCATTTCGCCAGCACCTTCCGGTGAGGCGTAGGTGATCATTTCGGCCTTGATACGATCGTCGGTCGGTGCGACCTGTTGCGCCCAGGAATAGTTGGGGCTGAGATTTTGAAGGAGGGTTTCCACCGTCAGTCCGCCGACAGCGAATGCGGCCAAACGCTTGACATAATCACGTCGATCGAGCCGGCCGTGCGCAAAGTCATCGTATAGATCAAGAACTTCTTGATTGAAGTCGCTAGCTTGTTTTCGATTCATCGGATAAGTCATTCCTGGCTAAGAGGTCGGGTTGGAGAAGAGATTCTTTTGCTCATCGACGGTTCCCAAGGTTTCAAGCGTTACCGATCATCATCGATCATCGCGTCAGACGCCATTTGCCTCAACTCGGCTGAGGTACCGACATTTTACTTCCGTTTGAGGTCTTTACGGTGGGGGCGATGGCGCAGAGTGCCAAGATATATTTTCCCTGCGATCGCTTCCGTCGTCAAGCCGTCTCCACATTCCCCATTCGGTACTCATATCAAACGGAACTCCTTTACGGTACAGTTAGATTTCTCATCGTATTTTAGAGGGCAAGGGAATTGTCGCAAAATTCGATCAAACCACCCAACAGAAAGATGAACCCATGACGGAATCCGATCACACGGAAACGATCAAATCGCAGATTCTGGAGAAAACCGGTAAGCCACCCCGTCTGCATCATGTGGAGGTGTGTCAGCATCACAACGGCAACTATCGGGTCAATCTTTGGGAAAAGTTGGAGCCCACAGGGGACTCCGCGTTTGCAACATCGGTCCATATTGGGTCATCCTATTATTTGAAGGTATCGGAATCAGGCAAGATCATTCGCAGCAACCCGCCGCTCACCAAACTCCAATTCTCGGCGTGAACGTGCCGGTAGGCGTGAACGTGCCAGCAATCAAAGCAATCTCGCCAATTGCCTCGCCCCTGGCCGGATCGTCACGATAGGAGCCGAACCAGAGGCCGATCGTCTACATGTAGTTGAAATGGCTCAGACGGTCCTTGCAAACCGGATCCAATCTAGGGACTCGTAGAAAGCGAAACTCTGACGGACAACCACTTTCGGGGATCTCCACAGCTGTCAGATGACCCGCTTCAAGAAAAACACCGCTATCCAAATTGAGCGAGCCATGGTGGATAACGGATTTGAAGACAAGGTCACTGTCTCGCCAAGGCGTTGTATCGGGAACGAACGAATACAAATAGGGCAGCGGCGTATGCCCATGCACGATGAGTTCCGGGAAACCTGGCGTCTGTCCCAACCCGTCTCGGCTCCAGCACAGGTCTCTTGCGTCCTCTTGGATCTGTGCATCAATGGCCTGTTGAGCACTGTCCAACCGAATGTTCTCTGGCTGGATTCCCGAATGCACGAAGAGACAATTACGAGCGATGTGGTGAGTTTTGCACCGACTTAACAGATCAAGGTGTTGCTGTGGAAGTCGCCAATCCTCGCTATCGAGTTTTTGCGACACCGCGTCAAAGTGTTCCACAGGATGGTCGTGCCGAAACGCCCAAAATTCGCGGGTCTCGGCAACCTTGCGACCATAGGATTTCAGTGTCGCCCATGTTTCGTTGCTTCGCATCAAACAACTGATGTCGGCTCCACGAAAGACCGACTCGGGGAATCCACTCAGGTCAACGTTTGCCCCAGCCAGTCGCTGCATCGCAAGCAGCATCACCTCGTGATTGCCCAGCAATACGATTAGATTGATCCCGCGCTCCTCCAAATCCAATAACTGGGAATGAACACCCTGAGAGTCTTCGCCCTTGGAGGACAGATCGCCGACCGATAGAAAAGTGTCGCCGGGGGCTAGGTCCAGGATTTCGAGCATCTTAGCCAGCGTTTGGCTGCATCCATGAATGTCCCCCACTGCTACAAATCGGCTCATCTTGCGGTCACCTCACATCTTCCGTCTTCTCCTCTACAGGTCACTGGGTCGATCATTGTCATTATCGTGGTGCACGTTGGTTGAATCATTTCAACATTATACAGGTTTAACGTCGCAAGCGAAAAGAAGCCACCGGTTGCATTTTGCAACCGATTCGCCAATCGGGTTTCGTTGAGTGACTCATTCCGTGAAAGAATCCTCGGTGTCACTTCCTTCACCTAGATCGACACCCCCATATGATCACCGAATCTGGCGTACAGCTCACGATTCCTTCGTGAGTTTTCGACAAGGTCGTGATCAAACTGAATACGGCCGGGTTCAAAAATCGTGATCGTGGAGGAACCACCAAAACGAAAGTAGCCTTTCTCGTCTCCCTTCGCGACCCTCACTCCTTCGGCGTACGTTTGACATACGCTCCCCACGCAAGTTGCTCCGATTTCGATGAGCAGGACTTTTCCGAATGATTCCGTCTCAAGCTCGGTCAGGCATCGTTTGTTTGTCGTCAGGATATGAATATTCTGGCAGAGCGCGATCGGGTTCACCGAATAGAGTGGGCCGTTGATCTGTCTTGTCGAGCCGGGGACACCGGCAACCGGAAAATGAAAACGATGGTAGTCAACAGGACACAATCGCGAAAGCAGGAGACTTCCCTGAGCGTATTGTTCGGACAGATGTTTGTCATTGAGTAACGTGGCCAAGTCGAACATTTCGCCTTTGACGAATAGTCCATCGCACTGCGACAGGTCTGGCACGCACAAATGGCGACCGTCTGCGGGAAACGCGATCGATGAAGGGTCTGGATCAATCGGCCTCGCTTCTGGCTTGAGTTTACGATAAAAGAACTCATTGAAGTTTGCGAAATCATCGACTTGACGCTCAAACTCATTCGCATCGAGCCCATAGTCCTGAATGAAAGCCGCGATTTTCCTTCGCGTGCTGGGACGATCCATTTTCCATCCATACCAATGCGAAAACAAAGCTCGCTTCACCAAGAGGTTTAGAGAGATTCGCCCGCCCAGCGTACCGTACGTCCAACGCAGGGCTTTGTCGCCGTAAATTTTTTCAACACACGTTTTTTCGTGGTATCGGTCGTAGTAAACAATTTCATCCATCGTTACAAAAGTCATCAAGAGGTGGCTGGCTGTGGAATTGACATTGTTGCCAAGCTTGCGGACACGTGTAAGGGTGGGACAGGGATCGTCGCGTCCAATGCACGGACACTCGATTTGCTATAGAATGGGTGTGTCAAGAAAACAACCTTTCTCAAACATGCCCCCAACATAGTAAATGGATCAAACGATGACCGAGTTGGAAACCGATTCGACACCGGAGCTGCCTTCCAAAGAGGAGCTCCGACTTGCGATGAAGGCGTTTCGCAAGCGACTAAAACTCACCCGCTTGGACGATGAATCTGGTTTGGGTTATGGACCGATGTCCTCCGGTCACCGCTCCAGAATCGCCGCGATCACACCACCGGACCAGTTCCCCAAAGCGGTATGGAGAGAATTGGCGAACCAAGGAAAGATCAAACGCGAATCAGGCGGTCTCTATTCCCTCGTCGAATCAACGTAAAATCGCAGCGGCCGTTTCTTTCAGACGGTCGCGATCAGTTGTCAGTCAGATTACGAAAGAAAAGGAATTTGAGATGGAAGCGATCAAAGCCATCATGACACGACGCAGTATTCGTAGTTGGACCAACGATCCAGTCACGGAGCAGGACCGAAAGAGCATCTTGGAGGCGGCCATGAACGCCCCCTCGGCGGCCGATGCCCGTCCATGGCACTTTGTCACCATCGACAACCCCGAGGTGATTGAGCCGTTCACCCAAATGGGCGGAACCGAAATGCTGAAGGAATCCACCTTCATGGTGATGGTCTGTGGCGACGAGTCGAAGGAAATCTACCCTGGATTCTGGCCGCAGGATTGTTCCTGCGCCGCACAGAACATGCAACTGGCTGCCCACGCAATCGGCATTGGCTGCGTCTGGATTGCCATCTATCCGTTACAGCAGCGCGTTGAAACCTGCCGGACGATTCTCGGTATTCCTCCGTCGATCACTCCCTTTGCCCTACTGGCGATGGGGGTACCGAACGAAGTGCTGGAACCGGAATACCGCTACGACGAAAAACGGCTGCACCGAAACAAATGGTAGACAATGCTTGCGGAGGTGAATTCGGACACCCCATCAAGATCTCGATTGATTTTCCGACAAGCAACGCGAAGCCGAACAGGGATCCCATCAACTTCAAAGGAAGTGCAGGAACTCAAGATCAAGTCGATGCTTGGCTCGTTGTTCCAAGTAAATTCAATTGATTCCGTTTCGAAGGGTTGGGGCGGAGCGCTCGTGACGACGCGTTGAACGGCTACATACGAAGTGCCGCAACAACTGTAGGCTTTGACATGCGGCGACATTGGAGGCCAAGCTTGATAGCAAGTTTGTGTTCTTCATCGATAACATGGACCAAGCGGTTCGAGCAGTTCGAGCGGTTCGAGCAGGTACGGCTCTCCAGGATCGTTGGTCGCTGCGACAACGGCCGTTTGCTCTGATGCCGATGCAGAGTAGACTTTGATGATTCAGATGGAGTGAAATCGACCGATAGCAAGCTACCGCCCACAAAGAGTCTTTCCATGAGACGTTTCCGCCCAATCGTGAACCTGGTTCTGGTCTTGGGGGCCAGTATGTATTTTGCATCAACGGTGGTTGCGCAGGGTAGATCGTTGGTTTCGAGCGAACGATTGATTCTGGGGACGGAATCGAATCGATCAGCGTCCGTTCGTACGGGGGATGTCGATGGAGACGGTGATTTGGATGTCGTGGTCGCCAATGGTCGTCATTGGCCACAGCAGAATTTCCTGTTCCTGAATCAAGGCAAAGCGAAGTTTTCCGTCATGCGACCGTTGGGACAAGATCGGCGGACGACCTACGCTTGCGAGCTTGCCGATTTGGATGGCGATGGAGATTTGGATATCGTGACTGGTAACGATATGTCACGGGGGCAATTGTTTATCAACGACGGCGATGGGAATTTCTTGGTCGACAGCGAATTTGGTGCTGTCTCTAGCGTGCGCAGCGTGACGCTCGCAGACGTTGACGGGGATGGCGACATCGATATTTTGGCGACAAGTCGCTCGCAGCCGAATCGAATCTACATCAACGATGGTTTTGCAAAGTTGAGTGACGGGCCGATTTTTGGAAAGATGAATGACTCAACGATTGACGTTGCGGTCGCCGACGTCAACAACGATGGCCATCAAGATCTGTTGCTTGCCAATCGCGACGGACAACAAAATGAACTTCTTTTGGGCGTTGGCAATTTGAAGTTTGCGGCGGCGAACGCATTGGGAAATAACAAAGACCAAACCCGGGCGATCGCCACCGCAGACATGGACGGCGATGGCAACCTCGATTGTGTTTTCGGTAACATCGGGCAACCCAATCGCATTCTTTTTGGCGATGGAAAAGGAGGCTTTCCAGACTCCGTAAGCTTTGCCAATCCTGACAGCCAAACCTATTCCGTGTCCGTCGCGGACATGGACAACGATGGCGTGATGGACGTTGTGATTGGCAACGCCAATCAACCAAATGGTGTCTTTTTTAACAACGGAGACGGACGGAACTTTCGCGAGTTAGCCTTTGGTGATCCAGTGGCGGCAACCTACGCGGTCACCGTCGGCGATCTCGACGGAGATGGGTTTGCTGATATCGTGGTCGCGAACTCAGCCCGGACGAATCGCGTGTTCCTCAGTCGCCCCCAACGCGCACCGGCGGTAGAGCAATGATCGATTGGATGGGATTGGCAGGCTTAAACCGAGGGTTGAAGTTCAGGTTTGTCGCGATGCGGAAAGGCGGAGGCGTATCTTGTAGGCGATTCGGTGGGTCGCAGGAACCGCCTAAAGCCTAGGCTCCGCCACCTATGTAGACGCCGTTCGGCCATCCTTTGGAATGGTCATTTCTTAATGACGATCGTTTGTGGAGGCCAATTTGGCGAGTGAATTTGGTGGATGGTTCCATCGCGACTCTCAACCACAAACACGGTACCAAGGTAGGCGTTGAAGGTCCCCGTTTTGCTCGGGGCGATCTGTTGTCCACGACTTCGGCGGCCCCTCGGTGTGATCGGGTAAACGGTGATCGGTGTGCCGCTTTGATTGCCAAACGAAATGTCCGCGGACAACGGATTTGGATCGGACGGACTCGAGTGGACCGCGGGTGTCATCACGAGTTGTTCGGGTGGGTGCGTGGACTTCAGCAGGTTGCTCAACCCTTCGATGACGTCGGGTGAAACCGTGTCAATGAGGTTCTTCGTTTCCATTTCGTTTGCGTCATGGTCGTAGAGCTCTTGTTCGACCATTTCTCCGGTCGAAAAATCTCGCCATTCAATGTATCGATACCGATCCGTCCGCAACGAATACCCCATGAACTCGTTACCCTTGTAGGGCCGGTAATATTGGCTGACAGCAGCTTCGTGTATGGATGCCTGCGAATCTTGAAGGACAGGCACGAAACTCTTGCCTTCAACGAAATCGGGGATGTCGACGCCGGTGAGTTCGCATAGCGTCGGGAACAGGTCGAGCAGTTCGACCAACGAATCCGAAGCCTGGCCAGCGGTTTTCATACCGGGTGCTGAAACGATTAGCGGCACGCGCGCGTCGATCTCGTAGTTGGTCATTTTCCCCCAACCACGATATTCGCCAAGTTTCCAACCATGATCGCTCCAGAGAACAACGATTGTGTTTTCTCGCAGCCCCTCTTCGTCCAAAGCTTGCATGATTCGTCCGATCTGGGCATCAATGTAGCTGACGCATGCGTAGTAACCATGAACGAGCTCTCGCATCTTTTCCACAGGCAGCGTTTCCTCGTCCCAGGGTGCAGGCATATCGATCAGATCCACGTAATGCGACAGCTCACTGTTGTTGTGCATCGCATACGGAGGCGATCCAGCGGGAACTTGCTGGCCCGTTAGAACCGGTAGCTTGTCGGGTTCGTACAGGTCCCAGTATTTCTTGGGAGCGACAAACGCCAAGTGCGGACGGATAAAGCCCATCGCCAAAAAGAATGGCTGAGACGATTTCCCATGACGCCTCAGGTCTTCAATGCAAATGTCCGCTCGAGCCCCGTCGAGCAGTTGGTTGTCGGGCAAATCAGGAGCAGCCGTACTTGGATTTCGCAGGCTGGTTTTTCGCCAGTCTCGCTGCGGAAGTTTCTCTCGTGCGCCGGCGACAAGCTTCTGAGTCCCTTCGGGATAGGCGAATGGCAAGTTCGGAAGATCCCGAATCGGCTCGCTCCACGATTGAGGATCTGGAGTCGGGTTGTGATAGATCTTTCCGTGGCTGACGGCGGTGTAGCCGAATTGTCGCAGCCACTGCGGTAAGGTAACAGCATCGGGCATCGCTTCACGGAAGTGGATCGGCAGGGTCCAGACACCGAGAGTGTCGGGACGCAGACCGGTCATCAGGCTTGCACGTGACGGATTACAAACGGCGACCTGGCAATAGGCACGATCGAACCGCATTCCTTCGGAGGCAAGTTTGTCAATGTGAGGCGAGATGGCGAGCGAATCACCGTAACAACCAAGCGACGGACGCAGGTCATCAACCGCGATGAAAAGAATGTTTGGCCGCTTTCGGTCGTTGCTGCTCAATGGCTCGCCAGAATCGGTGTCGGGTCCGATCGCGATCAGCGAATGAGTGGTGCGGAAATAGATTACCCCCTCCGAAATAGCAGGGGTGGCCAAGCAACTCTCGCCCAGTTGGTTTGTTGACAGAATCTCGAATTCAGGGCCTGGAGCGATCACAAAGACTCGGCCGTCTTCGGCTGTGCAATAAATTTTGTCGTCAGCCGCAACGAGCGAAGCCACGACATAGGTTCCACCAGCCAATCGTTGTTCGTACATTTTCTCGCCGCTCTCTGCCTGGTAGCATCGGAACACACCATTGGTGCCAGCGACGTAGAGGTAGTCCCCCAAGACGACGGGAGTCGACATGTAGGTCCCCCCCCGCTCGTCTCGCCAGATCAGGCCGGCGTCTTGCGGTGAGTCCGCTTCGGTCACGTTGCCTTTGGAATCAGGGCGCATGGCGATGATCGGTGACTTGCCGCCATGCGAGTTGGTCAGATAGATCCGATCGTCGGCAATGAAAGGAGACGGGATTGGATTGTCGCCGCCACCTTCGACGCGCCAAGAAACCTCGCCCGTGTCGAGGTCGTAGGCGACGATCCAAGGCCAACCATTGACGACCACTTGAGCATTACCGTTGGCGGTGTGAATCAGGGGCGTTCCCCAGCTTCGTTCACAATCCTCCCTGCGTGATTTGCGCCAAATCTCTTCGCCGTCATCCAAATTCAACGTGACAATGTAAGGGTGTTCGGGGTCATCGCAGACCAGCACGATCCGTCCGTCGTAAATCGCTGGCGAACTTCCGTAGCCCCAGCCGATTCCGTACTTGCTGACATTGACGATGCCGAGGTCTTTCTTCCATTTGAGGTTGCCACTTAAGTCATAGCAGTACAAGCCCTCGGAACCGAAGAACGCGACGACGTTGTCACCCTCGACGGCAATGGTCGTATTGGCATGAGTCGCCTTGGCGTGTCGAGTTGCTTTGGGAGTGCCCTTGTAAGCCGTTTGACGCCATCGTTCCGCTCCACTGGTCTTGTCGAAACAGAGTACCATCCAAGCTTGTTCACCGTTGTCAGCTGCTGCATCGATGTTGCCGCTGCGACCGATTTGTATTGGAACGTCGTCGCTCGATGCGACGGCTGTTGCTACGAAAATGCGGTCGCCAACAATGGTCGGACAGGAATGTCCCAGTCCTGGAATAGGCGACTTCCAAAGGACGGATTTGTCGTCTGGGTTTGTCGCATCCCAGGTAGCCGCCGTCTGGAAACCATTCGCAACACCCGCTGCTCCACGCCCACGAAAGCCAGGCCAGTCAACGGACTCGTCGGCCGCATAAAGAAACGGTGTGGACGCCGCAAGAGTCAAAAAGATTACGAGAACGCGTTGATAACGAAATGCGGTGGATCTCACTGTCTCGTCCGATCATTGATTGGGTTCGCGAAAGGATGGGGAATGATTTCCGTCGACTTTACCCTCTGCAACGCCGTTTGGCGAGGGTCGAACCGGACAGGCTGCCCTTAAGTTGAGACGCTGGAAGTTGAGCGTAACGACACCGCTGGCGTCCAACTGCGATCCTTCGGGGGCGAAGGGCGAATCAACGTCCCCAATCCCCCCCGAATGCGTCCCCGCGATCCGGGCAAATGGCTGAATTTCCTTCGGCATCATCCGTTGGAGCCAAGCCGATGGAAGCTCGCATCTTTGGGTCGCCAAAAAACGGAGTCTAGCGGCGAGTGTATTCCATTTTGGCTTTTTTGCGTCGGCGGGCGACCGCGGCGACGGTGCCAGCGACAACCGCTGTCGCGCAGTAGGCGACACTTCCGAGTCTTGCTTGTGTCGGCTCCCTCACGACGTCAGCGATCGGGGATGATTGCTCCGCAGCGATGGCCGCCAGAATTGCGGAGCGAACGTCATCTGGGATCGCATCCGATTCAGGCGCGGCTAAGGCAATCAAGTCAACGCTGCGGTGAAGTCCGACCGTCGCGTCCAAGACGACATCGACAATGGATTCCGTTAAATCGATGGGGGCGTGCAAATCGCCGGTCGCTTCAATTTCCATCAGGCCAGTTTGTCCGTTAAACCAAGACGCGATCGCAGCATCGGTGATTCGATCAGAATCGTCTGGCGATGGTGAATCGGGTAGTTCTGCCACCTCACGGATCCGCTCGATCGATTGGGTATCGAGTTGCCATCGTTCCTCCGTATCGGGTTCGGCCGTTGGGTTAAGATTGCGACGCAATAGCGGCAGCGTTTCAATCATCTCGCCCGTGGTGGCATTGGTCGTTTCCATCGGTGGCGATTGGACGATGTTGTTCTCGCTGATCGAAATTGCTGGTACGGAAATCTTTGCCTGTTCCCCGGTTGCGACTTGGTTGCGGATCAGGACAGCATTGGCGGATTCCTCGTCATCCACGTCCGCGTCACTGGCGGTTTGTGTTGAGGAACCCGTCTGCAGTTTCGCTGATCGGGAGGAGTCCGAGTTGGAGGCGTGATCACTCGAGTCAAGAATGCTGGAATTCTGCACCTGACTCGCCGTATTGGGCGTCTTCGGTAATGCAGACGATACACGGACGTCGATAACGACGATCATTGGATTCGTCCGGACCGCATTACCATCGTTAGCCGATTGGCTGTTAGCCTCGACTGCTAGATGGAAAAGGTTGAAACCGTTGTTATCGCTTGACCGGCCAATGGAGCGGTCGGATGTCGGTTTGTCGCTAAGCGAGCTAGGAAGGCGGCTATCGTCCAAACCGATCGTTAAGCAGACAGGTTCAGAAGGGCCCTGCCTATCGACAACTTGTGATTGGTCCACGGCGTCGTTGGGTTGATAATCGTGCTGGGCGTGATTGTCAAACGATTGTGAAAGGATGCCGCCAGCGAGCATACAGCGGGATTCAAGTTGCTCCAACAAGCATGTACGGTAGGACGGTGACTTGTTCATGATGCGGTCTCCTGCCCCGTCACGGTTCGGCGGTTCTCTTTGTGCTTGCGGAGGTATTGTCGATAGCGTTTGACTTCGGGCGCCAGCTGTACCGCCGAGGATTGGGCGGCGATCGCTTCATCGTAGGTCGAAGCGGCAGCGGCAATGTCGCCTAGCTGTAGTTGGAGGAATCCGAGATTATTCAGGACGCCGCCAAGCATCGACTGGGTTTCGGCGTCATTGGAAAACGTGGCCGCGAGTGGGCGTCCCTGTTCAAGCGCCGTTTGAAAGGCAAGCTTGGCGTCTGCAACATTGCCGACCTTACAATACGCCAATCCGAGATGGTTCAAGCTGACAACCAAGTCACGGCGATAGGTTGGCTGGTCCGGCCAACGGGCTAACAATTGGTTGCCAACATCGACCGCTCGCGAAAGGGTTTCGATTGCATCCTCTGGATACCCACCCGCTGATTGAGATGCACCGAGTGTATTGAGGGTGACGATGACCTGCGTTGCCAATTTAGCATTGCTCGGGTCCGACTCCAATGCATCGGTCTGTTGTGCGAGAGCTTGACGGGCATAGTCGCTGGCTCGGTCGGGCGATTGCTTGGTGAGCAGGCCGCTGAGGTTCGAAAGCACAGTAGCGAGTTGCTGTTTGCCGGCGATGTCGAGCGGTGCCTGAGCGTCGGGTTGAAGAAGCGAGATGGCTTCCAAGTACGCCTCTTCCGCTTCTCCATTGGCGAGTGAATCGGCGAGTAGAAGCCCGAGATTGTTTAGCGACGTGGCGAGTGCTCGCTTCACGACCTGTTCATCAGGCCGCACCTGGCCGCTTGAATATGACGCGGTATCCAAACGATCAACCGAGGCGAGTATTTTACGCTGAGTCGTGATTGCTCGTGAAAAATACTTCGCCGCGTCCTCCAGCCTACCGGCGTTCGCGAGTGCTTGGGCGAGATTGTTTTGGCTGGTCGGCCAGTCGAGGTTGTCACGTTCATCCCGCTCGGCAAGTTCGCCGTAAAGCGTCTCGCTACGACGCAGAGCTTCAATCGCTTGTTCGGTTTCGCCAAGCTCGCTTTGCAATGTACCGATTTTTCCGAACGTGATTGCCAGATCTTCCTTGAGGGCCGGATCGTTGTCGGCGCTGGCAGCAAAGGTTTCATAGTAGTGCAGTGTTTCGGTCAACAGCGCCCGTCGAACCGGATCGGCGGAAGGAATACCGGCAAGCAATTCCGCCATTTGGGAACCGAGTCGATCGACCGCCCCGCGTGCCAGATGCTCGTTACGAGTTGCCCGGGCGGCGTTGTCGTCGGACGCTTGTTTCCACGTCGCGATGATTGCGGTGCTGGTGGCAAAACCAACCAAACCCATCAACCCAACCATGACCGCACTCAAGACACCGATCCGATGTTTCGATGCGAACCGCCCCACACGATCTACCAATGTTGGCGGTCGGGCGACGGTGGGTTCATCGGCCAGTACGCGAGCGAGGTCATCGGCAAATGCTTCGGCCGTTTCATAGCGACCGTCGCGACTCTTTGACATTGCTTTGGCAAGTACCGTTTCCAGGTCGCGAGGCAAGTCATTTCGCAGTTGGCGTAGCGGTGTGATCTCCTGTTCGGAAATCATTTTCATAATCGCCGGTGCGTCTTCGCCGTCGTGAGCAGGACGAAACGTTAGTAATTCGTAGGCGGTTGCCGCGAGCGAATAAACGTCGGTGCGTCCGTCGACCAGAGCGTGTTGGCCTCGAGCTTGCTCGGGACTCATGTATCGCATCGTGCCGACGAGATCCCCGGAGTTCGTTAGTGACACATCGGTTTGGCAACGAGCGAGACCAAAGTCGGTGATCCAAACCTTTCCTTGTTGGTCGAGCATCAAATTGGAAGGCTTCACATCACGATGAACGACGCCGGTTTCGTGAGCAGCGTGTAACGCGCGAGCGACGTCGATGATCCAACCAAGCGTAACCTTCCAATCGCCGTAACCCAGGCTTCCAGCCTGGGGTGGGGTGTTCACCGGATGGAAGCCTAGGCTACGGTTTTGTGCCCAAGCATCTAACGAGATTCCGTCAATGAATTGCATCGCATAGTAGTGCAGCCCACGTTCGGTGCCGACACTGTAAACCGGAACGATGTTAGGATGATTCAACAAGCCGGCTGCGTGGGCTTCATTCTTGAAGCGTGCAATCTGCTGTGAATCCAATAGCGAAGTGATCGGTAGCAACTTGATTGCGACCCTGCGTGACAACGATTCCTGAGTCGCTTCGTAAACGACTCCCATACCGCCGCGTCCGATTTCTTGTTGAATCGTAAAGTCACCCAGCTTCATCTTGCCAGAGGTGATTTTGTCGAGCGTCTCGTGATCGCTTGGATCGCTGAATCCCACTGCGACGCCGTAAAGTGCATCGAGTTTTTCTAGATACGATGCAAAGACATCGGCGATATCGGGATTATTTCGTGCCAGTTCGTTAGCATCGAGCGGTTGCCCATTTTCCAAACTGACCAGGTAGTCGTCAAGCTGCTGTGTCAATCTTGCTTGCTGGTCGTCGCTAAGGTCTTCAACTCTTTGAACCATGTGCGTGACACTCCGTGTGACCTCGGAAAAATCCTCGGTAGATACACGGCCTGTTGGGCACTCGGTTAAACGAACCATCAAATCGAATCTCCCGTCGTCTTATAGGATTCCAAGGCACGCAGCCATAACATCCGCACCGCACCACTACCTCGCCCCATCTGGTCGGCGATCTCGTCGAAGGAGAGGCCTTTCAAAACTCGCAGGGTGATGACTTCGCGATAGGCTGGCTTCAGTTTGGCGAGTTGATTTGCCAATTCCACACTCCGTTCGCGTGCTCGCATCGGTGCGCTGGGCGACGGGCCGCCCGCCGCCAGGGTGGACGCCAAGTTGACGGCGGACTGCTCGAGCCGATCGCTGACCGCTTCGAGCGAGACTTCACGGCGTACATCCCGCTTTCCAACTTTGACGTGTTTGTCGAAACTGCGGTGCAGCGTGTGAATCAAGATCGTTCGCAACCAGCACAGCAGCTCGCCTTGGCTTTGGCCACGGAAAGCGGCAAAGTCTTTATGGGCGGCCAACATCGCCTCCTGAACAATATCCGATGGGCTGAGCCGCCGCCGCAAACGACGGTCAAGTTGCGTGCTGGCCAAGATCGTGAGGTAATTGCCGTACCACTGCAGCAGAGTCCCGAGGGCTTCGCGATTGCCGCCACGCGCACTGGCCAGAAGCGCCGGGAATTCCGCGTCCGTGTCTTTGATGTCGCTGGAGTCAGAGGAGTCGGTGGCGATCATGTTTTCCCTTTTTGTAACCGCTGTATGATATATCATAGGTAGCCAACGAAATAAAAAACCGCCGGTATTCCAAAAATTCGTTTTTCGAAATACCTCGCATCCGGCGGGGCGCTAGGATGCGGTGGGTCATGCGGGGCACTGCCCACGCGGTTATCGGATTAGGAATCCGTGCATTTTCATGACGGATTCAGCCTCCCGGCGAAGCCAGGGAGGTCGGAAAAACGGGCGGAATGCGATTTTCTCGGGGGGGGACCATCCACGCGCCCCAATCGTATTGCTGCCCATGCCGACGCCCCCTCCCCGAATATCGCTTCGCTAGTCCCCCCCTCCCAAAACGGTGCTTGAGGAGGAGTGAAGAAAATTGGCGATCAGCCAGAACGTAGGCAAGCCTTCAAGCTTTTCTCACTTAGGACTTTCACTTAGGACCACGTCCAATCGACGCAAAAATTGCATCATGCGAGCGGTGGTGACGGTGCGAATGGTTGCCTGTTTCAAAAACATCGGCCCCTTGATCAGCGATGAACGTGTCGAGTTCGACAAAGGAAACGCCGCCGTCCGCATCGGTGTCCGCATCGACGATCGTGTTCCAGAACCGCTCGCGGACTTCCGTTTCGACGAGCAAGCCGTCATCGTCGGTATCGAATCGGCTGATCCATTCTTCAGCATCTCCGCCCAACAGCCCAACGCCAAAGGCACCTAAATGTCGGTGATCGCTATCGTGCGAACAATGCTCGTCGTTGGTATCATCCAGCTCGTCGGCTTCGTCCGTCTCATCGAGATCATCATCCCCGGCCAGATCATCATCCCTATCGGTGACTTCGGTTGTGTCGGTATCGTCGACGGTTGCAATCGTGGCGGCGGAACTTTGATTCAATGCGTTGATCACTGTCAGGGCATCGAGAGCAGTGATTTCGCCATCGCCATTGGCATCGCAAAGACCGACGATGTCGACATCTTCTCCGGTGATGTTCAGCGATGTTTGGTTGAGCTGATTGATGATCGTCAGCGCATCGAGCGCGGACGTGCTGCCGTCACCATTCACGTCGGTTGGATCGAGGTAGTTGTATTCAGGGACCGAGGCATCTAACCGGTCACCCCAGTGATGCCAATTGCCACCGCGATGCCAGCGACGACGGGGAAACGGATCGTCGTCACTGTCGCTGGTGTCATCCGTGTCCGTGTCCGTGTCCGTGTCCGTATCTGTGTCCGTATCTGTATCGTTTGTGGGCGTGTCACCACTCTCCGTCTCGCCAGTTGGTATCTCATTGACGGGTGTCTCATCAATTGGTATTTCATCCGTCGGGGTATCGGACGTCGTTGCAACGTCGGCGGTTGTGTACAGAGCCTGAATTGCCGTGACATCCACGTCGTCAAGGCCGGTAAACAACTGGCTCGGCGACACAAACGGAGTCAACACGCTACCCGCTTGGCTGGTGTGGTCGAGACCAAGCGAGTGGCCAATTTCGTGAACGGCAACATAGACGAGATCGAAGGCTTGGTTGCCGAGTGAATTGCCGACTTCCCATGCGTCGGCAACGTCAAATTGGATATCGCCAGCGACGCGGGCGGGATTCACGTCGTCGGGAAAGTAGGCTTGGGCCAGTGTACCGCCGACGCCGTCAATATTGGTAAAGCGGATGTCGATCGAATCACGCAATCCCGCTTCGTCGGTCGGTGTAAACGTGATATCCACCACGCTAGACCACGCATTGAGGGCCATTTCGATCGCAGCATTGGTTTCCGCTTGCGACAGTGAATCGGGTGAATTGCCAATATAGTAGCTCAGTTCCGCACTTCCCAAGCCCGGTCCATCCCAGCCAAGACTGGCTGCCAATACGCGTCGAGCTTCGAGCGGCTCGGCAGCCAGTCGGCGACGCTTCACGATCGGACGTCGGCGTGATCGAGTGGAACGGAAAAATCGCATTTCGCTTGTCCTGAGGAGATGAAAAGAATGATCGAGTACTTCCCTTGTCCTGAGAGGGAACATTCAGGACGGAAATGTCACACAAAAATGGATTTCTTTTCAGGCCTAGCAACCGAATAGTGGGGGGCCAGCAAAATTTGCATTGAGCGTGAAGGCTCAACAAGGCAAGTGCTTTGTCGACACGAAGAACGAGGGTAAGAATCTTTCGTGGCTGTGGCTTCCAGCCGCAGTTTCCTGGGGCAAAATGCCCAGAAGATCAAATTGCAAGTTGAGTGAAATGCAACGATATTGCAAGTAAGAGGGGACCCCAATCTTGGGAATTTGGGTTCTGTTGCGTCCCAGGACCTTCGAGTGCGTTGAAGGCTGCATCAATGAGCGTTCTACAAGAGCCGGTTCAACGGTCGATTCCGATGTTTTCGCGGATATCTTGTAGTGACTTAGGGAGCGAAAACAGCGGGAGACTGCAAAAAGTTGAAGTTTTTGCGGCGGATTGGAAGGACGCGAGGCAACGGGTTGTTTAGCGGGAGCCGATTGTGCTCTGTTCCTATAACAACCTGCAAGGTGTTTTTCCTATGATTCGACAGTCCTCGTTCGCTCGGTCGATGCTCTCGATGAGCTTCGCTTCCTTATGTTTGTGCTGTAGTGCCTCGGTCAATGCGCAGCCGCCCGGTTTCGGCGGCAGTGACCGTGAACTGCTTGACCAGTTTGATACAGACCAAAACGGTTGGCTCGATCGCGAAGAGCGAAAGGAAGCGAGAGCGTTTTTGCAGGAAACCCCTGGCCAAGGTCGGGGTGGAGCCGGTCTCGGTGGACCGGGTGGCGCCCCCGACTTTGGCGGTCCAGGCTTTGGCCCGCCTCTCGGATTCGGTGGACCTGATTTCGGTGGACCTGATTTCGGTGGACGCGGTGGCCTTGGCGGCCGCGAAAGCTTCGGCGGTCGCGGCGGCGGCGGCGGCGGCGGTGCCCGCGGCGGTGGTGGTGGACCACGCGGCGGCGGCGGGCCTCCCGGCATGGGGGGAAACCGGCCCGAGGCAAGCGAAGGAGACCACATTGAGAAGTCTTCGGTCGATCCAATACAAGCCGACCTCTATGACACGAGCGTGCTGCGGACGATCTTCATCGACTTTGAAAACGAAGATTGGGAAAGCGAACTCGAAGACTTTTATGGCACAGACGTTGATGTCGCCGCAACGCTGACCGTCGACGGCAAGACGTACCCAAATGTCGGTATCCACTTTCGTGGCGCATCGTCTTATGGCATGGTTCAAGCTGGCTACAAACGGTCGCTGAACGTGTCACTCGACATGGCCGATAGCGACCAACGGTTGCTAGGCTACAAGACGTTAAACCTGCTCAACGGTGCAAGCGATGATTCGATGATGAGTACGGTTCTGTACTCGCACATTGCTCGACAATATATGCCAGCGCCAAAAGCCAACTTTGTCCGTGTCGTGATCAACGGCGAGAACTGGGGCGTCTACACCAATGTCCAGCAGTTCAACAAGGATTTTTTGAAGGAGAACTATGGCTCCAGCAAAGGCAGCCGTTGGAAAGTCGCCGGATCGCCTCGGGGTGGAGGCGGTTTGGATTATCGTGGTGAAGATCCGTCGGCGTATGATTCCCCCTACGAACAGAAATCGAACGATAAAAATGCGCAAGCGAAGCTGATCGAGTTATGCCGCGTATTGGACCAAACGCCGCCCGAATCGTTACCAGCGGCACTCGAGCCAATCGTGGATGTTGACGAATTGTTGTGGTTCCTGGCGTTGGATGTATCACTCATTAACTCCGATGGTTACTGGATCCGCGCAAGTGACTACAGCATCTTCATGGATAAAGAGGACCAATTTCATTTCATTCCGCATGACATGAACGAGGCTTTTCGTGGCGCGGGCGGTGCCGGTGGTCCTGGCGGCGGCCGAGGTGGGCCCGGTGGCCGTGCCGGATCGGGCGCCCGAGAAATGGGGGCCCGAGAGATGGGCGCCCGAGAAATGGGGGCCCGAGAAATGGGGGCCCGAGAAATGGGGGCCCGAGAAATGGGGGGCCGAGCACAGGAGGCCCGGACGCAAACTTCGCCGCTAGAACTCGATCCGCTGATCGGATTGAATGCCGCGGACAAGCCACTGCGAAGTAAAGTCTTGGCGGTTCCGGAGTATCGTCAAAAGTACCTCGCCAAAGTTCGCCAGATTGCGGATGTCTCGCTCGATTGGAAAAACATCGGTCCCTTCATTCAGTCGCAAGTAAACTTGATCGATGATGCCGTAAAATCGGAGACACGCAAACTCGGCAGCTACGAGGCCTTCCGATCTGCCGTCTCTTCGGATTCGATATCCAACGCGGATGCAGCGACCGAGTCTCGCGGCGGTCACGGTAGCATGAACCTGAAAGAATTCGCCAACGGACGTCGAGCGTACTTGTTGAAGTAGGTATTTGGCATTTGCCATTTGGCTTCGGTATTTTCAACGGGTGACATACCGAAGCCAAGGGCAACGTCGATCGAGTCGTTATCTATTTCTACCTTTACGATGAAGCAGCAGTATGGAGTATTTGGAAGTTCCCTTGTTTGACGATGATCTGTTCAAGCTGGGGGTACGTTTCTTGTTTAATCTCACATTCTTGTTCCTGCTCATGTGGCTTGCGATCATGCCGGGGCTGAAGAGCAAAAGTGAGTTCGCATTCTCGGCCGTGATGATGAACATCATGGTGTTTTTCATCTGCTTCACACTGAAAAAATTGGAAATCGAACTTGGCATGGCAATCGGCTTGTTTGCCATCTTTGGGGTGCTGCGGTTCCGTACCGATGCGATCCGCACCAAAGAGATGACGTATCTATTCATCTTAATCGGCATCGCGGTTATCAACTCGTTGTCAAACAAGAAGACCAGTTACGCGGAACTCATTCTCGTCAACTTTGTGATCTTGATCGGCAGCATCCTGATGGAGCGAGTCGTTCGTAAACCGCCAAAAATCGCCAAGCCAAGTAGAAACGGAAGCCCCGATCCACCTGAAGTCGATGGAAATAGCGAGACCGTATAGCGGCGTGGGCAAGATCACGAGGCTCTGCCCAAACCCGTAACGAATGCTGCCGCGACGTTCGACGCTCGAGAGCTTTCTTAACCGCTGCCGAAACTCTTGGCGAGGTTCGCTACAAAAACTCGCAGCCTTTCCGGGCTAGACCGGCAGCACGATTTTAGGAATTTCAAGTTTAGAGGGGGTAAAGACGTGGGGTCAGAGTTTACCGATCCTAGTACGGTGGATCGAATGGTTCTCCAACCAATTCGTCCCACTTGGCGCGTTGGTCGGGTGTTAGGATTTCCAGGATGTTGTTAACCGTGTTCTGTGTCATGGTCGATCGCCTCAAATCACGGAGAGTACTAACATCCAATCCAGTTCGCGGTGGACCATCGCCGCGTCCAAAATAGTCTGGGGGTGGACCATCGCCGCCGCTAAAACGATCAGGACGTAAACCCGTGCCAAAATCGAAGCGTTCGGGACCTCGCGGGCCGTCGTTGCTTCTTCCAACTTGATTACGTCGATCATCGATTCGGCCTGGTCGTGATTGCTCGATGATCCGATTGATTTCGAGTCGTTGTTCGCGACTGAAAGCTAAGGCAGCGACAACCTCGGACGATTTGAATGTCAGTGGCAAGCGTCTTTGTCGAGCAATTTGCCTCAACCGTGTCAGTTGTTGATTGTTCAAATGGTGGGAAATGAAAGAATCAAACTCCTGCAACATCAACGTCATCTCGGGATTTTCGCTGCTCAGCCCGCCTGGATTTTGATTTGCCATCGAACGACGCTGTGATTGAAAACTGTCGATCGCGGCTTTGATCAATTGAGCCGTTTCGTTATCAATGGAGAGCTCGGTCTGCACCAGCGGATCGGCCAAATGCATCAATGGCGAAACATTGTCGAGCACCCGCAGTTCCTCGATCATCTTTTCCACGCGAGCGGAAGTGATTGCGAGTTCTCGTAGAACGGCCGGATCGTCGGACTGAACGACGAGGAAGTCTCGATAAAACTCCAATGACGTTTCTAGAAAGCTGCGTCGAAGGTCTTGCAGATCGCCGCGGTACGCCAATTCGCTTTCGGCCAAGTTACTGAAGGAATCCACCGCCGATCGAGCTTGGCTAAAATTCTGTTCGGCCACTTCCCGCTGTTGTGTTTCTCGTTGAAGGGCTTCGCGAGTCGCACGTTGTTCGCGCCAAACCAACACCGTCGTCGCGGAAAGTGCAAGCGTCGACACGAACAGTAAGCCACCCGCCACGAGTACTAAGCCACTGTTTCGCCTACGCCACTTTGCCAATCGTTCCCAGGCCGTCGGCGGTTTGGCTTTGATCGGTTTATCATCGAGCCAACTTTGCAAATCATCTGCCATCGCCGCTGCGGTGGCGTATCGCTCGGTCGGTAATTTGGCGATCGATTTGCGGATGATGGTGTCGAGTTCGGTCGGTAAATTCGGTTCAACCGATTTGGGCGACGCCGGTTCGTGCTCGACGACTTCGTTGAGCATTTCGCGGTAGCCTTCGCCACGAATCGCTGGTTGGAGTGTCAGCAGTTCATAGAGCGTGATGCCCAGCGAGTAGATGTCCGTACGATGATCGAGCATGGTGCGATTGCCAGCCGCCTGCTCGGGACTCATGTACTTGAGTGTTCCCATCGGATCGCCGGTGCGAGTCAACGGCGATGCTGCGTCTTGGACCTGCGCGAGACCGAAATCGGTGACCCATAGTTTGCCGGTGGTATCGAGCAGCAGATTTCCGGGTTTGATATCGCGATGCACAATTCCGTAACCATGGGCGTATTCGAGAGCCTGCGCCGCTTGCACGATCATGCGGACCATCGACTGGAAAAAACGCAATCGATCGCCGCTTGTATTGAACTGGGTCGATTCATTCAATCGCGTTGACCATGTCTTTTCATCGTGGCCTGGGCTTCCAACCTGGGATGGCTGCGTTTTCTCCCCAGGCTGGAGGGTAAAACCGCGGTCCATCTTGACCGTTAAGATCAAATCGCCGAGTGTTTGCCCGTCGATCAGTTGCATCGCGTAGTAATGTACCCCTCGATCGCTGCCGACCGCGTAGACGGGCACGATATTCGTATGGTGTAGCGCCGCTGCCGCATGAGCTTCATTGTGAAAACGCTTTAGTCGCACGTCGTCCAAACTACTTGCAAACGGCAATACTTTCAACGCGACCTTGCGACCGAGCGATAACTGAACCGCTTCGTAAACGACGCCCATCCCGCCTCGCCCGATCTCTCCAACGATCTGGAAGTCACCGATTGGTTGAGCCGTGAACTCGGCGTCGGGTGCGACCATCGTTGTCGGCTTCGCCGGGCCAGCCCGATGGACGATCGCCAACCCTTCCAAAGATGGCCGCAGTTCGTCGGCGATATCAGCGTGCTGCGAAAGGAACTCGTCCATCGATGGTGCTCTTTTTTCATCGAGCAGACGCATGTATCGCTTGACCGCATCGACGACGCGATCCTCGTCATGACTGTCATCGGTGGATCGAGGCGGTAGGTCTTCGGTCACATCGTTGCCACTCACCCTCGCTCTCCCATTGCCGTTTTCAATTTTGCCAAGCCACGAACCCATAGCTTTTCGACGCTGTTTACTGTTTTCCCCATCGCTTGTGCGACATCGGCAAACGCCATTCCTTCGATATTCCTCAGCACGATCACTTGGCGATAATCCTCCGGCAGCGCCTCAAGTGCGGCTGCCAATTCCAGGAACGCTTCGTTGCGAGCGAAGTGCTGACTTGGCGAAGTCATGTCCGCAGCGATGTGGGACTGCAAAAAACCCGACGCGCTGGCAAGACTAGCGTTGAGATTTTGTTCCAAACGCGGGTCCCGTTTTTGAGTGCCCAAGTATTTGCGGACGTGCATCGCCAAGACATTTGATAAAATGCCCCGCAACCATCCAGCGAACTCTTCGGCCGAGTTGCCTCGAAAGTCGGCAATGTTCCCATGCGCGGCCAAGCAAACCTCCTGTGCCAAATCCGACGGATCAGCCTTGCCCTGCATGTGATGGTGTAGCCCCGTTCGAGCTAAAAAGACGACGTACTTTCGGTAGTGGTTCAGTAGTTCGCCTAGAGCGTCGGGGTCACCACTTTGCGCAGCAGCGATCAGTTGCGACGTGCGGTTGCTGGATGCATCGGTTCGTGTAGGTTCCATCATGCGTTTCATCGCGGCGGCATCTCGCCCCGCTCCGTGATTGCTCGCGAACCGATGAGCACGCGGTTAAACGACTCATCGGACGCTATTGATTCAGTTGCGACGAAAATCAAAACCCGCCACAGAAAACATAATTCTAACGAGAAAACTCTGCACTGTCTCTCGGGACATTGCGGTGTTCGTCGGACGGCTCAGAGTTTGCTGGATTGAGCGTGATCAGTACGTCTGGCATCTCGTCGAAGAATTGAACGGTCAACGGTTGGCTTCCCTCAGCTTCAATCCGAATCGGAGCACTGCCGGTCTGATAACGGGCTGGCTCGGCTGGTTTGCCTCCGAACGAGTATGCTGCAAAGACGGTCGTGTAAAAGACAAAACGCCCATCCTGATTTCGATACAGTAAATCTTCCAAATCCGACCTTAGGTAGTGGATCTTGTTAAAGATCCTGACGCACAGGGATCTTTAACAAGATCCACTACCGGCAAACTCTATTTCTGCATCACTCGGCCTCGCCATTTTACGCCTCGGTCGATGTAGTGGTGGTAGTACGCTTTGATGATGCAGCAGGTAATCGGTAGGGCGGCTATTGGAAAACAGAGTGCTTTGTACCACTTCAACCGACATAGCCGCGTCGCAGGCACGAGGACGATTGCCTGCGTCACGTAAGCAAATATCCCGATTGCCACCATCAGCGTTTCGTGCTGGTAAAGCCCGGCGGCGATCGCCAGCAGCGGAGATGCATACACAAAGATTGGAAGAAACATAAAGGGTATCGCCAACCAAACTGGGTTAAACGGTGACAAGATGTTTTTCGTAAATCCCCAAAATGCATCTCGGTTACTTTTGAACAATCGAACACGAATTAAATCGGGCGCAAAACAAAATCCGGTTTGGTAGCCGTTCTGCTTAATGCGCTGGGCTAGTTTCACATCATCAAGTGCTTCGTTCTTTACGGATTCGAGCCCTCCAATAGCTTCGAGGGCATCACGTTGCACCAAGATGAATGCGCCCGCGGCAACGGCATGGGGTGAACGCGGATCTTCCAGTCGGCGATGGAGGAATGCGACCATACCTGCGATCATCAAGTGAGGAACCAAAACGTTTTCCCAAAAAGATTCTAACTCAACGGTTGGGAACAGGCTTAAGAAGTGATCTTCCCGACGCTCCATTTCAAGAATCGCCTCGGCGAAGCTATCTCGGTGATGAAGGACATCGGCATCTGTAAAAATGAGGAGCGATTGACTCGTTGCTGCGAGCCCATGTTGCATTGCATTCGCTTTTCCGAACCATCCATCTCGAAGGGTTGGGTCATTGATGACACCTATGCGATCATCCGATTCAGCCAACGATTTTGCAATCGAAGCGGTTTCATCGGTCGAATGGTCATTGATGATGACGACGCGAATAGAGACCGATCGCTGCTTCTGAATGCTCTCGACCGCATGCCGTAGATCTTGTTCTTCGTTACGAGCTGGAATAATGACATCGACGCAGCGAGGCGAATCATCGATAGGATTTTTGGCGGTGAGCCAGCGAGTGACCATCAAGACTCGCAAAAATGCGATGGCGATACAAATCGAGAAAAACGCCACAACGCCGGAACCAACTGTCAGGCTCAGCATGAGATAACAGATGACGACTACCGCGGTTTTGATCGCAAGATGTCCCGTGTGTTCCAAATCAATCGCATGACTTGATCGGGACGTGGATCGGGTGCCACATAAGTAAAGTAATCACGGTCGATCCCCATTAACCGGCGTCGTTCGAGCGATAAAGTGGGATCAATATCTAAGAAGCTATCCGCCAATTCGAAGTCGCGATCCCAAAGAATGGCATCGGTCAAATCATCAATAAGCGTCTCCCAAACCTCAAGGTCACTGGAATCCGTTGTCGGTAAAGTGGCGGCCCCATCGGCAAGAAAATGGTCAATGCGAACCAGTGGATTCCAAGTAGGGTCATTGGAATGAGTGATTTGGGACAGTGATTGGTAAGCCGCGGAAACCGCTCGACGCCAAAACAATGCTTCGCTTGGTAAACCCTGTTGAGGCTTTTCGCTATACAAATCAATTTCGATTGCAACCTGGTCGCGCACTTCGGTATAGATTGCCGCGACCGCTGCTTCGGTCGTCGCCGACAACGGCAAGATCGTTTTGGTGTCGGTCAATAAATGTCGGGCCACATCGTGCAAAAGGCCGATGCGTTGTGATGCGGTCAACGAATCATAGACCGAAATCCCGGACTGGCATTCAGGTGCAATAACCGCTTCCTCTTCTTCATCGAGATGGACGAGTAATGCGTCAATCATCGTATCGATCGCCAAACTGACCAATGCTGCTTCGCTGCCACGTAATGTCCTGTCTCCCCGGCTAGTGTGCCACATAGGCGTCTCGCTCCCTCATTGGATACTCCTAAACAACCACGATGAAATAGCAGCAGTTGGCAGGAATTGAAAAACGGCAAACTAAGAAGTCGTTATGATACTCGCTAGGCGAAGCGTCGGGTGGAAGGTTTTCAAGAAAAATTTTAAAGCTTCTCGGCAAACGCCAGCACCGATTGCTGCCAAAGATCTGAAAAGGCTGCATTTCCGTACTTGTGCTCAGCCTGGGGCAAAATTCGTGCTCCTACTCAGCGGTCGCCCCTACTCCTACCCGTACCCGTATCTCCTACCCCGTATCTCCTACCCGTATCTCCTACCCGTATCTCCTACCCCTATCTCTTGGTGACGATTATCGAGCGGTGCGAAATTTTTCATACCTCGTGTTAAACCGTTCAGGGTGTCAACCGGCGAACAACCGCTAAATTCCTGCCAACGCGGCGGTTTGGGAATAATCTCGCAGCCCCGTCGTGGCTCCAACGGCGGTCACACAACAAGCACCGGTCGCCGCTGCTAAGCGACCCGCTTCCCGATCCGAGTTTCCTCGTATCAACCCCGTCAACAAGCCTGCATAAAAACAATCCCCAGCTCCGGTTGTATCCATCACTTCGCCTGGAGGTTTAACTGCTTCAATCCTTTGGTACTCACCATCGGATCGGCTTAGCATCGCCCCTTGCTCGCCTAGTTTAACTCCAATCAATCCCGTCGCACCTGCATCACGCAAACAATCGATGATCGCTTTCGGATCGGTTTTGCCCGTCTGATGACTCGCTTCGGCGTAACTTGGCACATAGACATCCAAATGCGGCAATATTCGATCAAGAGGTTGCATGCCGCCGCCATCGCCCGCTGCATCCATTGCTGTCCGACACCCCGTCGACCGGATCGCAGCCAACACGTCCGCCAAGTCATCTAGCAAATGGGGCATCAATGGATAGTAGCCGATGAGAGCATAGCGGCTGTTTGCGAACAAATCCAAATGCTTCATGTACAAAGCCTTGTCCATTTGTTTCGCAGCACCGACACAGTGAGCGAAGCTTCGCTGACCCTCATGGTCTACCATGACGGCTGTGACGCTAGTGGTTGCTCCCGAGCGAGTAAGCAAGCCCTCGCTTGCGATTTCATGTTTACAATATTGCGAGCGAATCACGTCACTCCAATGGTCATCGCCGACCAAAGAGAAGGCGGCAGCACGCATTCCCAGTTTCGAAAAGGCAATGGAGGCATTCGAGACCATTCCCCCCGTCGTCAACTCAATCGGATTGACTCGCAGCAATTGCCCGCTGCCGATCGATGTCTCGAGGGGCACAGGCCGGATGAAGATGTCAACGACGCATGAGCCACATACGATACAGTCAGTCTTATTCATGAATTTGTTCCGCTCTACGTTAAGTCGATTGCACAATTGTGGCGCAGACTGGTCGATTGCCGACCGTTGGTAAATGCTAGTCGGAGCTTTCATCGCGGCATAGGCTCCCATGAGCAATGATTTGGCTCAAAAATGCGTTTGAATCCCTCACTTGGATTCATCCTCGGTTCGCAAAAATCAGTTGGCACAGTATGTGCGACCTCATTCTGGGGACAATCACAGTGGGAAACTCGCGAATAACGCAAACCCCACCTCAAACCACCAAATCAATTTACGCAAGGGACAACAACGATGGCAAATCGAGAACAATTTCGCGGTCATTGGAACGAAGTAAAGGGCCGTTTAAAGGAGCACTGGGGGCAACTGACGGAGGATGATCTGCAAAGAGCAGAAGGTTCTGCTGAGCAACTTGTCGGCGTGGTCCAGCAAAAAACGGGGGCAACGCGGAAGGAGGTTGAAAAGTTCTTGAACAATATACTTGGAGGCAGCTTGGGTGACCAAGCCTCGGAAACCGTTCGTCAATACAGCGAAGCAGCCCAAGGGTTTGCCGACGAGGCCGGCGCTTATGCGAAAGAGCAGGCGCGGCGATTGGCCGCTCAGTCGAGTGACTACTCTGCGAAGATCGTTGATACGATACGAACGCGGCCGACCGAGTCGCTAGCGATCGCGTTTGGAATTGGAATCGCCGCCGGTGCGTTATTCTTCGCAGGGCGCAGGCGGTAACATGGCATCAACTCTAGCAACGCGAAAACAGAGCGCGGCGATTCGGGATCGAATGAGCGAGATTCGATGCGATCTACCATACGACGTCGACGACGCCAGAGAACGTGTCAAACAATTGACGGATTGGAAGTATCACTTCGCACGACGCCCACTGCCCATTCTGGCTGCGGTCGCGATAGCAGGCTATTTGATTGTGCCTTCGAGAAAACGCGAACAATCGACAATTGTCCTCCATCATACCGGTTCGGAGCAAGTCAGAGCGCTGGCGAAGAGAGGAGTCATGAGCGGTATCGTTGCAGCGGCTGGCACGATGATACTGCGCCAAGCCGTGTCGTTAGCCGCAGACCACTTCACTCATAAATTAAAACAAGGTAGTCGACTGTGATTGCACACCATCAAGACGAAACGTTTCGCCAGTATGCACAATCGAACCAGGCTCATGCTGAAGCGATCGAGCAGGACCAGCAGGTCCTAACGGATAAGCTAAATCAGATGCTGACGGCGAAACCGATGCTATCCCTTGCCACGGCCGTCGGCATGGGTATGGTCATCGGCTGGCTCTTCAAACGCAAAGAGTGGTAAGCGCAATGGGAGAACAAGCAAAGACGCGACCATCCAGCGTTCAAAAGGTAATTGCCGACATAATTGATCTGTTTGAATTGCAGCTGGAATTGATGTCGGTTGATAGCCAAGAAGCAACACGCAAACTTACAAAAGCCGCCGTTCTTGCGGGCGTTGCAATACCGTTGGGAGGGGCTGCGCTAACGATCGCGTTGGCCGGCTGCGGTTTACTCCTCAGTGAAATGACTTCGCTTTCGGTTGGCACTGCCATACTGTTGACGGGAGCTGTCTTCATTGCCGTCGTTGGCGTGCTGCTGTTTATGGCTCTAAAAGCTGTCACGGCGGCCGGCAGTGCGATGAGCGAAACGAAGTCGGAGTTTGCCGAGAACCTTCGCTGGCTAAAAGCAACCTTACTGCGCCCCTCGAGGTCACCAAGAAACCAAATTCGCCGTGAATCGTTTTCCGGTTCCGATCAACGATCCTATTCAGAGTCTGCTTCAGAATCTGCCTACCGGAGCCATTGGCGGAATGGTTCCGCTAGACCTGCTCGCTAACTCAGCCAACCGACAACAGGTATTCAAATGTTCAATTCCGACATATCCGATAAAGCCCGTCCTGCCGCCGATTGCGTTGCTTCCCAAGCGGGCGATGGGGTACAGGGCGCCACAAATCATTATGTTCGAGAGCCAGCAAATGAGCTCTTTTCTTTGGCAAAGACTTATGCAAAAGACAATCCCGATGTCGCCGCATGCTGGGCTTTTGCGATCGGAGTCGTCGTCGGTTGGAAGCTGAAACCGTAGGACGCTGGCTATCGAATTAGCGAAAGCTGACATCGGATTAGCGAAAGCTGACGATGTAATTGGCACTCTGCCTTGCCCCCCTCCTCTTAGCTCCTCGCGTCAGCCGCTCCCGCATATTTTCATTTTTAAATAATCCAGTAAACTATCGAGGTGCCAATCATGACAACCGCAACGGCGGGACTCGCTGAGCCAAAGCTCTTTTCTAGAGACCAGACTTCCCAAAATACTGGATACAAGACAATGCCAAGTGTGTTAGTCATTGATGACGATCGTCTCGTGCTGACATTGACCGAGCAAGCGTTAGCTCCCATTGCAGACGTTGAAATTGCGGCAACGGCCGAGGAAGGATTGGTCAAGCTTCGAAGCGGTAAATTTGATGCCGTATTGCTGGACATTCAGCTGCCTGATCAGAATGGGCTGGCTGTTTACTGCGAAATTCGCGAGCATGATCGTCGAATCCCTGTTATCTTCATGACGATCGATGCGGCAAGCAATACTGCGATTGAAGCGATGCAGTTAGGCGCTTTCGATTACATCGCCAAGCCGTTGGCGGTCGATCCGCTCCGCGACCTTCTTGACAAGGCAATCGAGCAGCGAAAAATAAGCAGTGTTCCGGTCGCAATTGCTGCAGACGATGAAACCGAATCCGCATCAGGCGAATTGTTCATCGGGGCAGCTCCGTCGATGTTGGATGTTTTCAAAGCGATTGGCAAGGTCGCCAAGCAGGACGTTCCAATCTTAGTCCGCGGCGAAAGTGGAACGGGTAAGGAATTGGTTGCCCGAGCCCTTTATCAATACAGCCATCGCGAAAGTGAAACGTTCTTGGCCGTGAACTGTGCCGCATTGCCTGATAATTTGCTTGAAAGCGAATTGTTTGGGCACGAGAAGGGCTCCTTTACCGGGGCCGAATCACGGAGGATCGGAAAGTTTGAACAATGTAACGGTGGTACGTTGTTTTTAGACGAAATTGGTGACATGGCTCCTTCGGTACAAGCAAAGGTTCTGCGTGTGCTTCAGGAACAGCGATTCGAACGGGTTGGTGGAAACAAGGAACTCAAAACCGACGTTCGTATTATCGCGGCGACCAATCGTCCACTCGAACAAATGGTCGAAGAGGGTGACTATCGAGAGGATTTGTTGTACCGATTGAACGGGGTGACAATCGAACTGCCGCCGCTTCGGGACCGACTTAGCGATGTTCCGGCATTGGTGCGATTCTTTCTTGGACAGGCCAAGCGTGAATTTAACAAGCTCGACTTGGAAGGCTTGTCACCCGAAGCCGTTGGGAAATTGACGGCATACGATTGGCCAGGCAACGTGCGTCAACTGCGGGCCGTGATTCGCCGCTGCGTTCTCGATTCCGTCATGCCAGTCATCACGCCCGATGGATTGCCACGAGAGGTACTTGGCGTGATCGAATCGAATGATGCCAGTGGTTCTACTGCCGAACCCGATAACGCTCGTTCGGGAGCCGGTTTACCTGCTTTGGTTCAGAGTTTACTCAGGAATAAATCAACAAATGTTTATTCCGAATCGCTGGAGTATATGGAGAAGTACGTCATCAGCGTGGTTTTGAAGGAAACCAACGGGAACCAAAGTCAAGCGGCGGAGATTTTAGGGATTACGCGTGGCAAGCTGCGTGATCGGATCAAGTCGTTCGACATCGTACTTAGCAGCGATGTTGCCATGCCCTCTTGAGAGTCTCCATGCGTGAGGGTACGAACGGACGTTATGCTTGCCATGGTTTTCTAATGCGAAGCAATTTGAATTATGAGCTTACTTACCCAACAACAACGCACTCGGTTCGATCAGGCGCTGACACGCGTTGGCGGCGACGAAGAGATGCTGATCGTGCTTGCTAGAATGGCGGTCGAAGATGCCCCACCATTGATGGAAAAGCTTGAGGCACAACTCGCCAATCAAGAGCTTTCCGGCGTCGCCAAGACAACGCATGCGTTCAAGGGACTCTTGAGTACATTTGAGACGGGCACGCCGGTCGAGCAATTGCAGGCGATCATGGACGCGGCGAAGGAAGGTGACCTGAAAACGGCTAGCGGATGCTATCGAGAACTTAAGCCGGCGATTAATGAACTCCTTCACCAAATCGACCAATTGCTCGCTGAGTAGTCTCCGCCGTTCGATGGCTTAAACGTCCGTGACGCGTCTCGCTGGCATGCGTTTGCCAGCCGCTTTGTCACGAAAATGGGGGCGGGGAACGATCTCATTGGTGCTAGCTGCGGTTCCGACATGGGCTCTTTCTTTGAGCGTTTGCGCCGCGCCGTCTAAGTCACCGAGGTACTCTTCTCTCACCTTGGGATGCTCCTTCACTTCTTCTGGCGTACCGTCGATCAAGACGGCGCCTTGATAGATCACATAACATCGATCGACGGTGCCGAGAATTTCCCTCGCCGCATGATCGGTAATCAACACGCTGATCCCGCTATCACGAAGTTGTTTGATAACACCTTGGATCGACTGGACCGTGATCGGGTCAATGCCAGCGAAAGGTTCGTCAAGCATGACAATTCTCGGATCCGACACCAAGCATCGAGCGATCTCCAATCGCCGCCGCTCACCGCCACTAAGTCCGGCCGCACGGCTTTTTCGAATATGAGTGATATTGAACTCTTCGAGTAGTTCTTGGGTTCTCGCTTTACGCGCTTTCCGATCCATCCCTAGAAGTTCAAGCAGTGCCGAAATATTTTGCTCGACCGTCAGCTTCTTGAAAACACTAGGTTCTTGCGGCAAGTAACCCATGTGGCCATCCCGGGCGCGGCGGAACATTGGCCAATCGGTCACGTCTTGACCTTCTAAATAAACTCGGCCACGATCGGGGGGAACCATGCCGCAGATCATTCGAAAGCTAGTGGATTTGCCAGCGCCATTGGGACCGAGTAATCCTACAATCTCGCCCTCGTCCACGTGCAAGTTGACACCATCAACCACTCGCCGCCGACCATAGGTTTTTTGCAGATCGATCGCTTGTAAAATGGGTTGTCGTTCGTTCATCGCATCCATGCCCTATTCGGACAAAGCCTTATCTAAAACTACCGAATCAACTTCATTCGGCGAAAATTGGGAGTAAAGGGGACTGGCGAATTCCACGAGTGCGGCCAAAAGACGACAAGGGCCTTTCCGACAAGCAAGTCGCGAGGAACGTAGGAGGCATCGCTCCAGCGATCCGCCCCTTCCGGCATCCCGAAACGTACTTTTGTTCCGGCCCAGCATCGAGCATCCAAGCTCTCCGGGCTATTGTCACCCATTGGAAAGAATTGATCGTCTTCAAGTACGAAACTGACACTACGGCGAGTTTGCCAAAGTGGCGAATCATTCCAGTCCGCTGGGTGCGTCATCAGTTCTTGAATGTCAAGCTGCGACATCGACCGGCTAAACACTTGCCAAACCTTTCGCATGTCGTAATCAATGACCGACTCTTGGGCATCCTTGGTCGCAATATAGTATTTATCACGATCAACTTTTAGATGGTCAATCGTTGCATCTCCGCCGCGAACCGCGACGGCAACAGGAGCGGCATCAAGTGGATGTGACAAACCGCCGTAACGAGGATGATCCTCGGCATCGGTGCGAAAGGAGCGTGAATCAAATGTCGTGGCCGTATCAAACGACACCAAGTTGTCATCGACCCACAAGACGATTTGATCGTCAAAATTGCTCATCCGAACCGAGTGTTTTGAGCCTGCTAAAACGGAGGTTTCCGCGGTGGGATGAAGATTCGATTCGCCGTCGGCGTCGAAACCAACCGTCTCTTCCTGGTCGAAGATCGACAATGATGCACGACCGCTTGTGAGATCAAATTGGCATTGATAGCGGATCCCCGCTTCGACCAATTCGACGATCAATTCCTTGCTGCTTGGCGAGGTTTCGATATTCGCTTCGAGCATCAGGTCACCGACCCAGTGTACTCCTTCCTTGGAAAATCCCTGGGCCCCATAGGCAGCCCGTCCTCGAAATTGATCTGGGCCGACGCCCGGCTGATAGTCAGGATCGAACACGCCTTTGCTATAGCCGAACCGAGGAACAAAGCTACGACCTCCGCTACGGTTTCGAATTAAAGAAGGCGGTTCGCTATAGACCTGATCCGCGTTGACTTGGATGTAGGAGTCGTAAGCATAAAAATCGGTAATCAAACGACTCGAGTAGGGATCGACATTAGCAAGTTTTTGGTTGTTCGACGCTTCGGCCCATTGCTGCTCGGTGGGCCATCGATGGAAGTACCGAAGCCAGTGCGGTTCGGTGTCCGATGCATCTTTTAGCATCGCCACAAACGAGTCGCTCGTCCGCTCAATCTGCCAAGAATCGGTAGGCGGCGTTGCCGCATTTTCTTGCCAAGGTTGCCACCGGCTTGGGTAGTTTGCTTGGATCAGTTCGCCCGATTGATAATCGGTATCGTGAACGATGTGCCGCATCGATAAAATTTTCTTTGCCGGCTTTCGCAGTATCTCAGGTCTCTGCGTCGAGCCGGTTGGATGTGCGTATACATCACCGTGTCGCAGCGTCAACGTCTCTTTGGGCAAACCGACAAGTCGTTTGATATAGTTTTGTTTGGGGTTGCCAGGAAATTTGAAAACGATGACATCCCATCGCTCCGGTTCGCAAATCGTGTAAGCGAACTTGCTGACCAAAATCCGGTCTCCATTGAAGGTCGAATCGTTTGGCTCGTTGACCAAATCCATCGGATTGACGTGACGGCAATTAGGGCAGATTCCTGCGACCACCGTTTTTTCCATGGTTGGGCCGCGTCGTTCTAAGCTGGCCCCCACTTGGAATGGCATCCCACATCGATCGCAACGGACGTCCTTATGAGCCCCCATCAATGTTGGGGCCATCGATCCAGTTGGAATAACAAACGCTTCCGCCAAAAAGGCTCGGAAAAGTAACGCCAAAATAAACGCGACCACAAACGCTTCGACGGTCTCTCGCTGAGCTCCCGTCCGGAACGATTCCGCCCGGATCTCCGCATCGCTGCGAGTCTCTTCAACTTTGCTAGCCTTTTCCGCCGCGATGCGGGCTTCCGCCTCCGATGGCGATTCGGTCGAGGCGGTTTTCGAGGTCGGTTTTCGGCTCATAGAAGCAATTCAACGCGAATGAGAACGTACAAAAAAAGTGGCTTGAGTTCACCAAGTGCTCCATCTTAGCAATTCAGAGCGATCGGCGGAACTTCGATTCAAGAGCTATTCTCCGACTTTTCGGCTCAATCCATCGCTGGTGTCGACGCAATCTGTCCGATCGCGATCCCTCCCCCACTAGCCCGGATGATTCATTAGCCGTTTTGCCGATAGCGGCCTGCTGATTTAGTCGGTTTGACTCGACTTATTGTTTAACGCCAAGCCGTAGGCGACCGCTTTTGGAAAAGCTGACGCCTTCGGCTAAGCGTTAAACGATTAAATCGACAGCCCGCTAACGCCAAAACGGCTAATACGCAGACTGTTTTTCGAGCAATGAACGTAAACGCTTGAAGGCGTAGACGTTAGCAAAACAATTTGCAAGCCCATGAATCATCCGGGCTAGGCAGCAAGTCTCAAGAGAGGACGGAAATCGAGGAATTTGAGCGAGAGAAACACGCGCCGCCATTGGGCTACCGCAAAAAATTCCATTCTCGTTTTTCGTATCGCTCTTGTTTCAGCAGTTGGCTCCGTTCGGAAATCTGCAGAAGAATCGTTTCCTTTGCCGAATCCCTCTTTGCATTCACAGCAAACGATCGCTGTATTTCTGATTCGATTCGCTTCGCATCAACGTTTATGTTGGTGATGAAGGAGTCATGATCGCGGCCGCTTCGATATTCCGGTTGCCGCGGTGCGGTCCGCAGACATTTGGCAATCAGTTCTAAATCGGCAGAGTAGAGAATGGTTCCGTGATAAAGAACGTGCCGGCGAATCATCCGCATACTGTTTCCTGAGAATTTCCTGTTCCCAATCGTCAAATCACATATTCCTTGAAAAGCAATCTCTGGTGCATGCTTTTGCATCGCCATCGTTAACCGCTGCATCACAAAATCGTGGCAGGCGTTAATTTGGCTTAGCTCAGGACGAAGATTCAGGTCCAGGACCACACTGTACATTAAGCACCCCGGACCGCCGACAATCGAGGCTCCACCGCTACAACGACGGAAAATGGGGATTGAATGTGACTCACAGTAGGGAACGTCGATCTCCTCGTCGACTCGCGATGAACGCCCCAAAACGACCGTTGGCCCTGCAAACTCCCACAGTCGCAAAAATTCATACGACCGATCCGTTTGCTCTTCGGCCCATACGAGTAAAGCCTCATCCATTGCCAATTGATCGGCGGGTTCGAAGAGGGATTCTGGAATCAATAGCATATGGATTTTAAAAAAATGTTGGCAAAGTGAGTGAAAAATTGATTGAGTCTGCGGACTTGCACGGCCCCGAAAGCTTACCGAATCTGTAAAACTTCGGTAAGCTAGCGATCACAGGACGTCCCATCGATTACGGATGTGGTAAGAAAGCATCAAGACTTTCGTCTGCACTGGGATTTCGTCTGCACTGGGATTTCGTCTGCGCTGGGATTTCGTCTGCGCTGGCGATTTCGTCTGGACTGGGATGACGAAAGTCTTGACATTTTTCCGCTACGAGCAAACACGTCAGCTGGTCCACCTTTTACAAAACCCAATAACCCTCCATTTTTCTGTGTCAAACGATCCATCTTTTCGTACCGAATCTGAACACGAGAATCCGTTTTCTCGGTCTGAGCTGGACCCACGATTTCAACCCAAGCCCATTCAGCGTTCAAATCATCGACTCTTGGCCGTGCTTGGCATCGTTGGGGCCGTTGCCATTCTGTTTTGTGGTGGGATCGGAATTTTGGGCTATTTCGCAATCTCGCGCATAGCGGGTGGCACATCCGACGTGACGCTGCCCGAGCGAAGTGGCGGTTTCCAAGCCGATGCGGAACAATTCATTCAGACGCTCGCAACACTTGCCGAGGATCCGTCTTTTGAACCGCTCATTCCCGATGCTTCATTCGAAGCGTGCCTGAAGCAAGCGATCGAATTAGCCGAGAACGATGATTTGGTGCCTTTTAGCGAAACCCTATTCATCGCTGCGGTTACCGCTAGTCCACTTAGCCAAGGCCAGATCGGTCTTCTCGATCGTTTGATGCTGCGTTCTTGGCTTTCCCAAGTTCCTCCTGGTCCCAGTTTGATCGTGGGGCATCACCGCATCGCGGGTGTCCGATTTGACTCCAAAGGAAATCGTGCCGAGGTTGATTTGCTGAGCTATGACTCATGGAATCAATGCGAATCGATCACATGGTACTTCGGCAAAGAGGATGGGAAATGGAAAATCTATGATTGGCAAAAACTGGAGTTCGGCCGTCGCATGTCGGATGAGTATGCGTCCTACATTCGAGGTGAACCGCCCCAAGATTCTGGTTTTGACGAAGCGATTGTCGATTTATCCGAAGCCGAGTCGGCGTGGTACGACGATCGAAAAGAAGAAGCACGGCATCAGATTCAGGCAGCCCTACGTAAACCAATGCTCGATGCCGACCGCCCCGAGTTCCAACTACGAGTCGCCTATACGTGGATGCGGTTAGAGCAATGGCAAGAAGCGTTGGCGATCCTGCAAGCGATTGAAAAGCCCGATTCCGTATGGGGGGTTTGGCCATCGATGGCTATCTGCTATTGGAATCTTGACAATGACGAGGAAGCTCTTTCGGTCGCTTTGAAGGCGGAGCAGTTGATGCCCAATCATCCGAATGTCCATTTTCTGCTATCCGAAATCTATGACCGCCTTGGTGCGGATGAAAGAGCAGCCGATTACGCCATCTGTGCATTGAGAGTTTGCACGAACGACGCGACGCTTCTCAGCATGGTTCTCGATCACGGCCGGCCAAGTGACGTTGCGGATTTGATTGCGGCGCAGCAAAGGTCGGTCGTCGACTACGGTTGGAACCGAATGATCGACAAGTGCTATACCGACAACGTGTTCGGTCAAGCGATGCTCAAAGAAACGGCACAGATGGAAATGGTGCCCGGCGGATTGCCTGATTTGATCGAGGGCAAACTTGCCTGGGCCCGTGAAGAAAACGACAAGGCGGCTAAGCACTTCTTGGCCGCTCAATCGATCGCCGAGCTTCCTGCATTCAAGTCTCTCGCTTCCGAAAACCACGAACAGTTACGTTTGGAAACGGACAACTTTGAGGCTCTGTTTCGCGAAACGCCCGATCGAGTCGAACTGATCCGATCCCTTACCAAAAGAGCCTACGATGACGATCTGTACTGCGATTACGAAACATTGGTCGAATCGCTCTCGGCGCTCAACGATGATCCGCCCAATCCATGGCTTCCCGGACTCAAAGGGTACGCATTGTACATGGATAATCAGTATGAGGCAGCGATTGAGAATTTTGATGCATTCGCCGATTGGATCAAATCGAATCCCGACGCTCTGGACAGTGAGGATCAATGGATTGTTGAGTCGATTGACTACTATTTGGTCGCCTCGCTAAATGAAAACAACCAACCGGTCAAGGCAATTGAGCGTTATCCCAATGACCTTGTTTTCCACGATCGAGTGGCGACTTACTTGCTGTCGGACGGCCAGGACGAATCGATTGCCTCGTTCTTGGCTTCAACAGCCGATTCGCTCCAACCATCGATCAAGCTTCAGCGTCTACGCTTGAAGGCTGAGCAAGCGATGCGAGATGGAAATGCAGAGTCTGCGGACAAGTTCCATCGTGAAGCGATCGAGATCGGAGATGCACTCTATGACGATGAACATCAATACTTGCAGGCGGGATTGATAAGAAAGTGGGGCGAAGACTTGGTCCGCATGCGTTTTGAGAGTTCTGCGGTAGAGGAGGTATTGAGCCAAGACGACCTGCAGACACTCTTTTCGGCGGCGATTGCGGAGGCCGCTTCGCTTCAAGATCGTGAGCAAATTGCGAGGTGGTCCGAGGACGCTCTAAGTCTTGGGCTCATGTCGGGCGAATCGGCAGCAAGTATCTACGATCAATTGGGGGGCTATTACGCTAGCGTCGGTAGCGATGCGAGAGCCAGTAATGCGTATCGGCAAGCCGTCGCCGCAACCGATGTATCGGAGCAATGGATACTACGCGAACGAGCTGAAAATGCCATGTTGGCAATGCTGCGTAGCGACCAAGCTGAGCAAGCGAGAGATTGGCTCCGTTCGATTCCCGAAATGGACGACACCATCCCGCCGTCCGCCCTGATCGATTTGGCAATGGAAAATGAGCAAACGCTCCTTGCGGTCTTGGATTCAGCCAGTGCCTCGGATGCAAACGAATGGATGACCCGCTCTACCGTGCGTCAACTTCTACAGCAGAAATCGGACACCAAGTTTCTTAGTCGATTGCTTTCCAAGTATCCAGCGTCCGTGACGTTTGTTGAATCGGCCGTATCCGGACAGCTGCTTGTCGCATCGGGAGACGATGATCGTTGGAGTTCAGATAAGCTGGGGCAGCTTCTTCACGACCTCTTCGCTGAGCCATTTCAAGTCATGCCGGTTGCGGCAATCGAACAGGAAGCGGGGCAGTCATTCTTAGCGGTTTCCGATAGCGGCCAACGTATCATTCTCAAATGGTCTCAACCGAATTATGATCCTGCGAATATACCCGAATCACTTACGGAGAAATGGAGTCAAAACGTTGACCGTTTGTCGATCGCGATCATTGACACATTGCCCAACGCGAAAGAACGACTTTTTCGTATCGTCCACGGGGTAGCCGATGATAATGCGATACATTTTTCGCTCATCTACGAACCGAAAAATTGGGTCGGACCTGATCTAAAAAGCAAGTTGCAATGGAAGGATCGAGTACCCGTGGCTGCAGGAATGCAGAGCGTCAACTTGACGGAGCTTCCTTCTGAAGATGACGATTCGGATCAATACGTGAGTATTGAAGTATGGGACGCGAGGCTCTCTGACAATGGCGGGCCACTCGATGTGCTATTGACCGTTTCAGCCGACTACGTAGCCGAAAAGATACCTGCCAAATTGACTCGCATCGACGTGGACGCTTATGATGTCTTCGTGGTTCCGCAGCGTAATAGCCTACTCGACCCGACCGTCAAAAGCGGCTACGAGTACTCGTCCTATCTCCACAATATCGCTATCGAATAATCGCTATCCCATCATCGCCATCGCATCATCGATCATCATCCCTCGCTCATTCCGCTATGCTCACCTCTGTTTCTCTAAAACCTCTGCAAATTGGAAACGTTTCGATTGGGTTTCCCATTGTCCAAGCTGCATTGTCGGGCTACAGCGATTTGCCGATGCGATTGATCGCTCGTCGGCATGGTGCTAGCTACACGGTTTGCGAAGTGATGCTCGATCAATTCTTGCTCGCTCTTAGCAAGCGACAAAAGACGAAGCACTTTTTAGATATCCATCCTGACGAACCGCCCGTCGGCGGGCAATTGATGGGTGCCGAACCGGAGCAGTTTTCTGCGGGCGCGATGAAGTTGGTGGAAGCTGGCTTCAACATTATCGACGTGAATTTTGGTTGCCCGGTCAAGAAAGTACTGGGGCGATGCCGAGGCGGTTTCCATTTGTCACAACCATCAGTCGCGATTGAGATTTTGCGGCGAACACGTGACATCGTCCCGGACTCGATCCCGGTCACGGTGAAGATGCGACGTGGCATGGACGATACAGCGGAATCACGAGACGCTTTTTTCGAGATTCTCGATGGAGCCATTGACGCGGGGGTAGCTGCGGCCACCGTACACGGGCGCACGGTCAAACAACGTTACAACGGCCCAAGTCGGTGGTCTTTTTTGACCGACGTGAAAAATCATGTGGGAGAGCGAATCAAGATTCTGGGCAGTGGCGATTTGTTTTCGGCCGCTGACTGTTTGCGAATGATCGATGAAACGGGGGTCGATGGAGTGACGGTCGCCCGCGGAGCGATTGGGAACCCTTGGATTTTCAGCCAAGCGATCGCATTGTCAGAAGGTCGCCCTCTGCCACCTCCGCCAACATTGGCTCAGCAAGCCGAAGTGATGCGGGAGCATTTCACGCTTTGTGAACAAACCTATTCGCTCGAGCGAGCGCCGATGTTAATGCGTAAGTTTTATATCAAGTATTCGCAAAATCATCCGCAGCACGAAACGGTCCGGCTGGAGTTTGGAAAGCTGAGAACGCGAGACCAATTCGAAGCGGTTCTAGAGAAACACTATTCACCCGATGGCCCCGGTTGCTACATCCCGACTCATTATTACCGAGCCCAGGCGGAATAGCCGAACTCGCCTCCGGCGTGTACTTCTTCAGGCAATCGTTGGAGTGCAGCGTTTAGGTGATTTAAGAAGCGTTCCGGAGCGGCTAAAGCGTGGACTCCAACTATCGACTAAAAATCGCCAATCGAGTCGCTTTCGCGGCGCGTCGACAATGCTCGCCATACCGAGACATCGATCTGGTCGCTGATGAACATGCATGATCCGTCGGCTCGCATTGCGTTGACGCCGCCGGTGTGGTGACTGCGAGCCGTTTTCCAACCAAACGGCGTGTAGACAATGTCGGGACTTCCAAAAATCCTAACCCCCATGCAATCAGCCGTTGGCGAGTTGGGCGTGTAGTAATGGTTGTAAAGAGCGTTTCGGTACTCTCCATTGGCCCACGAAAATCCTCGCGGGTCGGTGTAGTTCCAAGTGGATGCCGTGCGGCACGCACCGTCGGTCAGCGGAGCAGAGAAAGAGAATCGGTAAGCGGTTTCGGATCGCTGATTTTGATTCCCTGCTTCGCCCAGCAAACTCTCGGAAAGGGCCAATGTATTGGAAGTGCCGTCGGTGATGTCGCTTAGTTGGGTTTCGGAATTCACGTAGAAAGCACCGTCCGTGTCGATCGGCGTTCCACCACCGATACCTGTGCCGGTACACACTGCGTAGTTCGTTGGCCCGAAACTGGGGTGCAGCCGTCTCGGCTGATCGCTCGGACAAAGGAATGTCGGAACGAGTGTTTTCGCACCCTCAATGTTTTCAGGAGTGACACCGAGTGAAACGCTGTAGAGTGGTTTGCTCAGATCCAAAATCTCGTAGGCAGCACTATTTTCCAAAAACGGCGACAACATCGCCAAACTGGACCAACGGTAGAAGGTCCAAGGGGTGTAAGGAACTTCGGGGTAGGCTTTCGCCACGGAACCGGGTGGCAGTTTGTTGTAGGCAGCATGATGATTGTGCATTGCAATCCCAATTTGCCGCATGTTGTTGGAGCACGACATGCGGCGAGCCGCTTCGCGAGCCGCTTGGACCGCTGGCAGCAAAAGTGCGATCAACACGCCGATAATAGCAATCACCACCAATAATTCGACCAGCGTAAAACCAGAGGATCGAGTGAATGGTTTGATGCGGACGATCATGGCTATTTTGCAACAAGAATTCGGTGGGATTTGAAATAGCTGCTGTATTGTAGCGTCGTTGGTAGGCTGGGTCGACCAACGGGAGACCCGGCATCCACCACTTGCCAATCGCTGTCCGTTTTCCTGTTTTCTTGCTGGGTCTACGTCGACTCGACCCAGCCTACGTAGGCCGCCTCGCATCCACCACTTGCCGAATGCCGAACGGTTTCCCCGGATTCTTGCCGGGGCGGCACCGCTACTGCGGTTTGAAGATTGCCTACGAAATACCAGCCTAACGCCTACGCCGACGGAACAGGGATGTTACGCCTACGGCGGTAAGCAATAAGGCAAAGGAACTCGGTTCGGGGACTGCCGATGGAACGATAGTGACACTTGAAAATGCTGCTGTGTTGGTCGCGATGGCGTCTTTTAGGTTGCCGCTAGAATCATATCGAAGTAGACCGCCGATTTCCTCAGCATCCCTGAACGGGTTGACATTACCAAGTACTGCCACAATGAAATCGCCATTTTCGTCAATCGCAACACCCGATGGACTCATTCCAAGACCATTCTCCGCGCCTCCGATATCCGCCGCCGCAACTGTTAAGAAAGGGCTATCGTTGCCGAGTGAATCAATTTCTAAAACACTACTAGCCTGGGCCAGTCCGTGACCGACGTAAACATTATCGCTAGCGTCAATAGCTATCTGAGCACTCGCTAGTGTATTTGAATTAAAGGAATTTACACTGACACCATCGTACCTGAAAATACCATTCTCTAAGGTCGAGATATACACGTTGCCGCCAGCGTCAACACCAACCCCCGAAGTCACGATATTGAGTTCATCAGGGTCAGGGATCGTAATAATTCCTGGATTACTTAGGTTCGTGAAATTTGAATCGTAGACCCGAACTTGATTCGCCCCCAGATCGGTAACATAAACGTTTCCTGTAGGACCAACGGCCACTCCTCCTGGACCTGCTGGACCTCCTAGTGGACTTGTTCCGTTGACGCCCACTTCAAACGTTCCCAAGTCCTGGCCAGTTTGGGCATTGAGCATATAAATCCGTCCTGAGTTGGATGCACTTACGTAAACTCGATTATTGAGCGGGTTGTAAGCAATACCAGACAATCCATCTGTAAAAGGCTGAAACGTTGCAAACGTTGTCTGCGCCCCAGTAACTTCGTCGAATTTCTCAACGGTCCCTGAGAAATAGCCGGTCGTCAATATCGCCGCTTGGCTACTGGTATTGAGCAAGGCAACAAACAGTAATCCTATCAAGAAACGCATGGTTTGCGTTGGCATGGAAACTCCAAAGTTGGTAAGGCAGGTTGGTTGAACGCAGGTGTGACAATCTGGCATTCTGATAGGGATGGTAGGGAGTGTCAAGGATTTATAATATTACGATTGCAGCGATTACGACAGAATGACTGCCGCCAGAAGTATTAGGGCATCAGGTCATCCGAGGGGCTCGCAACCGGGCTGCCCTGGGTTAGCCATCGCCTCGATTCTTATCGTTTCGTGGCAATGCCTGATGGGGCTGCATTCTTTTCGCCAACTCATGTACAATGCTTTTGTACAATGCTTTCGTCACTGGTTTTGCAGCAGAACACCTGGGTTTTCTCCGCGATTGTCGATCATGTCAAATCCGTCCGCAAATCAGCAAGCGTCCGCACCGCCTTCTCCGTCGATGCCATCGCGTCGTCGTACCCGATCGATGTCGGGCATCGAATTGCCTGGTGAGAATCTGACGATCGAGGAGACCTTGCGGGTGCTCGACGTTGCCCGCGAGCTTCGTAGTCGCCGCGAAACGGCGGAAGAGATGTTTCGCCGTGATGACATACGCACAAATTTGCGTAAAAAGTTGTTGAAGGCCACCGAGATTACAGGCGACAAGGTTACGGAGGCCGAAATCGATATGGCCATCAGCCAATATTTGGCGGCTGTCCACCAGTACCACGACCCCAAACCAGGTTTCAAAAATGTGCTTGCTCATCTGTGGGTTTGGCGAGATCGAGTGCTATTGGCGGCAGGTGCTTTGACGGTCGTTGCTGGCGGTTTGTGGTACTTCTTTGCTTAGGATTGCTTGATGCCCATCTCAGGTCCCGTCGTTCATCGTCAATTGATCGATGCCTACAACAACGCTCAAGCGCGTCTTGAACAAGCTCGTGCACCCATGTTTTCAAACGATGATCGTGAGAATTTGCAGGATCGTCGTGGCGAAGCGTTGGTGACATTGGCCGAGTACTACCTGCCTCAGCTTAGCCGCGAAGCGATTTTGTCGACTTGGCCCGACGTCCGTTCGCAATTGGCACACGTCCTCCGACGCAAAGAGAGTAAAAGTCTTGATCTTCACAACCAACTCGATGAGGCGAACCGGCGGCGGCATCAGTTTGAATCGGAGCTGATTTCACTCAACACCGATCGTGATCGAGCTCTTGAAAGGATGCAGGAGATTGCGGATGAGGTGGAGACGGAATTGCAAAAGGACCCTGACTTTGTGAAATTAGCGGATCGTGCCGCCCTTGCCGAAGCGGCACTCGAACGGGCCGAAGGAAATTTGCAGGAAGTCGACCAAGACGCTGCCCGCAAACTACCGGCATTTGAAAGGAGCGATTTGTTTCAATATTTACGGAAATGTCAATTTGGAACACCGCAATATGCGCGGCGGGGCGTCACGCGTCGTATCGATCGCTGGTTGGCTCGTTATATCGGATTCCGTGAAGCGAAACAGAGCTACGATTTTCTAAAGAAAACGCCCGAGCAAATGCGAGAGATCATTGCCCAAGACCGTGAAGCGTTTGATGTCGTGATGGAGGAACTGGAAAAGCATCGCGACCGAGTCGCTAGACGCTTGGGGTTGCCTGACATGGTCCTGGCGATCAAGGAGATTGAGCGACACCGTGATGCTAACTTGAAACAGCTTGAACGGTCTGGCAAGACAACGCAAGTCATCGAATCGGAATTGATCGAAATCGAATCGCTCAAAGGGCCCTATTACACGGAAGCAATTCAGGTATTCCGAAAAATGCTCGAACAAATGGATACAGGCGAACTCGATCGTCGGGCACAACAGACTCCCGATCTGACCGACGACCAAATCGTCGCCCGCTTGGCAGGCGTCGATTCCGAATTCGACAAGCTCAAAAGGGCAGCCACGCAACGTCAAAAAACGATTCTCCATACCCAGCAGATGATGGAGGCACTCGGCTCATTGATCGGGCGGTTTCGAGCACTGCAGTTCGATTCATCGCGTAGCCAATTTGTGGGTACCTTGAACGTGACCGAATTGCTTTATCAAGCGGAAAATGAGGAGGATGTCGAAGCGATTTGGGAAGCCATCCGAAGTGCCCAACGCTGGGGGCCGACGACGACAGATACACTCACAAACGTCGCGACCCATCCCATGACTCAAGTGCTCCTCAACGCGATGGCCCACGCCGCAGGAAGTGCGCTCGCTTCGCACGCCCGCCGTGCAGGAGAACGCCATCAATCGAGTTGGAATCATCGCCAGCGACACTGACGTCGGTGGCTGCCTCGTTTTGTAGACTCGGGCGACCTACCGGGAGACCCGGCATCCACCACGAAGCGAATGCACGACCGGGTTTTCCGTTTTTTTGCCGGCACAGCGCCCCGTTTTTTTGCCGGGACAGCGCGGTTACCGCGACTTCCCCCAGCCGACAACAACTTTACCCTACCCCTGCACCCCTGCACAATTGGCCCCGTTTGGTTCATGATAGACTCTAGCAATCCCATCCGCCATTGAACTGTATTGATTAAAAAGCTCATGACCCTAAGCATTGTCCATTACCCGCATCCAACTCTGCGTTATCGCAGCAAACCGATCCGTCGCGTCGATCAAACGCTGAAAAACATCGCCGACGAGATGCTCGATTTGATGTACGAATTCAATGGCGTAGGATTGGCAGCGAATCAGGTTGATTTGCCGATTCGGCTGTTCGTAGCGAATCCAGCTGGCGTCAAAGGCGAAGGTGAGGAATTGATCGTGGTTAATCCCGAACTACAGTTGCCCAAGGGAAACGAGTCGGATCAAGAAGGGTGCTTAAGTGTCCCTGGACTCTACGGACAAGTAAAAAGGCCGAAATCGATTCGAATCAGTGCCTACGATTTGAAGGGCAATCCGATCGAACGGGAAGTGGATGGCTTTTTGGCTCGGATCCTGATGCACGAGAACGACCATCTCGATGGAGTCATGTTTTTTGACCGCATGAGCGAAGAAGCTAGTCGGGAATTGGCAGAGCCTCTCGCCGAGTTCGAGACGACCTATCGGTCACAACAGGCGACGGGGTCGATCTTGGACGACGAAACGTTGGTTGCCCGGCTAGCAGAATGGACGACCCGATATGCCTGACTCGATATTGAAGATGGTGATGATGGGTACCGGTCCGTTTGCGGTGCCGTCGTTCGAAGCGTTACGTGCCGCAGGTCATGTGATTGAATTAGTCGTGACGCGACCAACGCCGATCATGAAAAGCCGAAAAAAAGTGCCTCTGTCCCCGGTTCGCCAATGGGCTCAAGAGCATGGTTTCCACGTCGCGGCTCCTGAATCGATCAATGACCCCGAGGCGATTGAGTGCGTCCGATCTTGCTCGGCCGATCTGCTTGTCGTTTGTGATTTCGGCCAAATATTGAAACCTGACGCACTGTCAACCGCTCGGCTCGGCGGTATCAACTTGCACGGATCACTGTTGCCTGCCTACCGTGGCGCCGCTCCAGTGCAGAGGGCACTTTTAAGCGGCGATACCGTTACCGGCGTTTCGGTCATTCACATGACGCCGAAACTCGATGGTGGACCGATCATTGCTACTCGAAAAACATCGATCTCGGATACCGAAACAGCTGGTGAATTGGAACAACGTCTCTCCGAGATTGGGATCGCGGCAACCATCGATGCGGTCGACCAACTGATGCATTGGGATGGGAAATCCGAGATCGGTGTTCGGCAAGATCCATCCAAAGCAACCCGAGCGGCAAGGTTGAGTAAACCCGAAGGGGAAATCAATTGGAATCAATCCGCTCGCATGGTTGATTGCCATGTGCGAGGCATGCAACCATGGCCGACCGCATTTGCGTTGATTCCCACCAAGCCAAAAGGCGAAGTGATTCGTTTGGCAATCAAGCAAGTTCGTGTCACCGAAGAGCCAGCAGGCACGAAATCACCTGGGACCTATGTCGTCCGGGAAGGCCTTCAAGTGGCGGCGAACGACTACATGCTCGATATTCTGACGGTTCAGCCCGCAGGAAAACGAGAGATGTCAGCAGAGCAGTTCCTGAGAGGACACAGAGAAAAGTTGGGAGTTGGGAGTTGGGAGTTGGGAGTTGGGAGTTGGGAGTTGGGAGTTGGGAGTTGGGAGCTGGGAGTTGGGAAGATAGGAACGCATAGATTGTTAGTCTCCCTCACTCCTTCACTCCTTCACTCCTTCACTCCTTCACTCCTTCACTCCCTCACTCCTTCACTCCTTCACTCCTTCACTCCTTCACTCCTTCACTCCTTCACTCCCAACTCCCAACTCCCTCACTCTTCCTTCTTCACCGAATGGCGGTAATAGCTTTCTAAGCACAGCGTGGCCATCGATGTCGTGTAAATGGATCCGCCGTACCCGCCCCAGACGCTTGTGGTGGGCCATTGTCCGTTGGGCAATTGTGTTTCGAGCAAACGTTTCTGCATCGCCTCATTCCATTCGGTCCATGCATCGCTTTGCAGTTGGTGCAGTGCCACCGTCGCGTAGTACCAGTAGTAATAGTTGTCTTGTCCGCTGCCCGGTTTTTGCCGCAGTAAGGATTGCTCGGCTTCGGCAATCTCTTCGGGTCGAACTTTTTCGCCCATCAGAAGACGTGTTGCCAGTGCCTCGGCCGTCATGGTTACACTGGTCGCTTCGCCCGGCCGGTAGGATGCCAAACCGCCATATCGTCCCTTGCGGACAGATCGTAAAAAACGTTCAACGCCTCGCATCGATTCTCGCGAAGCCGGAATGCCCGCCCGATCGCCTGCAACGAGCACCATCGCTTGCCACCCCAATTGGCTCAGGTCGCCTTTATCATGGGGTGTGTAGCGCCAACCGCCGGTCGTGGGATGCTGCATCCGACGCGAGTAGTGGATCGCTCGGCGAGCCGATTCGATTGCCGATGGATCTTGCGTGATCGCAGCCGCCTCCGCCATGGCTAGTGAAGCCATCCCGTGTGAATAGGTAGAAGCGTAGATGGCCGCATCGCCCGCCAAGGATCCATCTGCCTTTTGTTGGTTAATCAGAAAGACCAGCCCCTTGTAGATATTGTTTGCATACTCACCGTTTTGATGAGTTTGCCCGGACCCCATAAATGACAACAACGCTAAACCCGTAATCGCCGTATCCGCTTTTGAGCCGGCACCAAACCGATTCATTCCCAGCGTTTGCCGTTCTTCACCTGCTCCAGTCGAAACAGGATCCCAGGCGCCATCTCGGCGTTGTGTTGATGCAAGATATTTTAACGCGGCGGCCACAGCCGCTTCGGTCTGGACCGATCCCCCTGTTTGCATGAGGGCTCTCGTTTTTGCGTCACCCACACGGTTGGCAAAATCGTTTTCGACTTCGCCTGCGATCGTTGCCGGTGCCGGTATGGATGAGGCCGTCACGGTTGATGGGGGCACGGTTGATGGGGGCACGGTTGATGGGGGCACAGGCGACTGGGGCGACGGTGGAACCGATTCGGGCGGATTCGGGCTGGGGGTAGCTTGCTCTGAACGAGCCGATACGGTTTGACTTTTGATTGCGGGTGTTGGCGTGCCAAGCTGAGCCAACTTCGCGAAATCGGCATCGAGCGACTTGAACATGTCCTCAATCTCTTCCGCTGCAAGCGGCTCAATCGGCGTGTCAAGCTGGCCCGGAATGACGCTCGGTATCAAAAGCTCGCTTTCGTTTTCGGCAACACTGCCATCAACCGGCTCCGCAATCGGTTCGGCGACTGGCTCCGCCATTTCTTCGATTTCACTAACGAGTGAATCGGAAATTTCGGAGAGCGGCAGCGGTGCGATGTCCGCTTGATCGTTAGCGGCAGAATTCGCTTGGTCATCCATCTCAGGGTCAAACGTCGAAAAAGCGACCTCGTCAATTCCGACCATCTCTGTCGCTTCGGGGTCAGCGGTGTGCGAACCACCACGCGGTTTAGGCAGAAGGGGGATACAAAACACGAGTGCGACGTGCAGGACAATAGCGATTAGCAGGCAGATCAAACCGGCTTGGCGACCTTGTTTTTTCCGCCGACGAAACAGCCAGATCGTTGCGAGAAGCAGCGCAGCGGCAACCGTCGCGACGGCATAAACCATTCGCGAATCGGCCCAAAAAGCCGTTTGAATCGCAAGAGGTGTTGCAAAATGCAGTTTCAGGAACAAGCCGCTACCACGTGATAAGAACCGAAAAACTCGGAAAATCTTCCTCGGCTTATAGGAGTTTCTCGGCCTGCAGGTCAAGCGGCGTTTAGGCGTCGCTGCGACGCGTTTTGCGAGGGATTGGCGGCTCCAACCATGTCAGACCATCACGTTATTGCATCAAATCGATCGGGGCTGTACGTCGATTGGGCTAAATGTTTTGCGATCGTTGCTCTCAACAACACCGAATCGAGATCGAGCATCCCGATCAATCGCCCCCCTTGGTCGACGACCGGAATTTGCCGATCACGCCCCGTTTGCCCGGTGATAACTTGCTTTAACTCACTATCGATTCGCGCGACCGGAACGTCGTGATTTGCCAATTGGCCAGCCGTCGTGGAAGGAGCAACACCGGAATCGATTGCGGAAATGATCTCTTTTAGCTTGACCACACCCACCACAACCCCGCTCGGAGCGACCACCGGTAAACTGCTGCACATCGCCGTTTGCCAGCGGCCGGCCAATTCACTTAGCGTCATGTCCATCGGGATCGACGTGGGGTATTGGATCATGCAATCCTCGACCAACAGTCCTTCTACCGATTCCATCAAATCCACTTGCCTCGCTTCGGCAAGACCTGCATAGGCGATGAACATGGCGATGAACAATAACATATAGGCTCCGCTAAAGATCGCAAAGGTTGCCATCAACACGGCGCATCCAAGCCCAATTCGCGAAGCAACAAAGGTGGCGGTCCGGTAGGTGGTGACCATCGCTAGTAAACTACGCAGGACTCGCCCACCATCCATCGGGAATGCGGGCACCAAATTGAAGAGCACCAACATGATATTGACGCCTAGCATTTGCAACGTAAACCCGAAGATGGATGGTGCTCCGAAGAGACGATTCGCTTCGTTGAAAGTCGCCTCATCGGTCGGCAATCCGAGCAGCGAAACCAGATAGCCGCCTGCACCAAACAAATAGATACCGACCAGCAGCAGCGACCCGATCACAACGTTGACAGCGGGTCCAGCGACCGCGACGACCAATTCTTGCCAAGCAATCCTCGGCATTCGTTCGAGCCGAGCAACGCCACCGATCGGTAGCAGGGTGATATCAAGCGTAGGAATGCCAAAACGCCGCGCGGCCAATGCGTGACCGTATTCGTGTAGCGTGACGCACAAAAACACCCCGAACAAAAGGGAGATGCCAAACAGAATCCCGCCTAATCCATCCTCTTTCGCACTAAACGCGACATAGGCGACCAGAAGTGCAAACGTCCAGTGGACGTAGACCCCAATTCCTAAGAACTTCCCTAATTTGATTCGGCGTTCGAACACGCAGTCTCCACGAATGGTTGTTGGATAAAAGTATAGCCTAAGCTGCCGGCCCCCGTTTAGGTAGTGGATCTAGTTAAAGATCCATGCAGGGTAGGATCTTTAACAAGATCCACGACGGGGTGCATTCAAATATAGCTCATCAGTAGCTTGAGCATCGCGATGATACTCTGCAGCGAAGCGGTCTCCGAGGCGGTGTGGTAGCTTGTCGTAGGAATTTGCAACGTCGTGCCGTTGATTTTTCCCTCGGTCGCGGCCACCAAACGCCCCAATTCCGTCCTCCCATACGACAGTGGCTTTTCTCGCTGCCGATTCACCGATTCGACATAGTCGTCCTTGAAATTATACGAGATTCGAAGGGTTTCGCATCGCCGTTTTAGTTCTTCCGTCATCGCGGGATCAAAGGCCGCCGACGCATCACGTCGGCGGAGAACAACCTCTTGGTTTGCCGCAGCTAACGGAGTTGGATAAGGGCTGGTATCCAAGACGATCAATCGCCGGGTCCAAAGTTGTTGCCGTAGAAACCACTCCAGTGCATACCGCCAAGACCGCCCCGCTTCCTCGCCAGCGGTGAATAGCACGGTTCCTTGAAATCCGCTGCGAAACAAATGGATCAACAATGCGACCGAGAGCACATTGTCGAGCTGTGCCGAAATGAACCCGTCCGAAATGCCGAGCCGATCAACAAAGGATACCGGTGTTCCAGGCTGCAGATGGCTCAACCCATCAATCTCAAAGATCAAGTTGCGGCGGTAGGGACATACGAACGAGCGAGTAATAATGCCTTGCCCCAAATAGGTTCCTGAATGGGGGACATGCGATTGAACGCGTTGTCCGATAAACCGATCTTGTATCAATTCCATCATCTGCTCGGAAACCGAGTCACCATTCAACTCGCCGCGGTTCCCTGCGATAAACGCGGCGTATTGAAACTCGTTCGGCCCCGTGCATAGCAAACCGTGGCGGTCCACGTGGGCCGAGAGCAAGAGTGAATGGGGCCGCGTCCCATGGGCAACCAAAACGCCGTGGTAGAGCGATATGCTAAGCGGCAACTCTTCGAGTTCGCGCAGCAGGGCTCGAAAGAATGCTGCCTCGACACCGACGACCGACGGTTCCCGGACCAAACCGCCTAAAAGATGCAAAAACTCGCTAAGCTCGGTTTGATCCAATTTAGTTTCGTCGGATCCAAGGGTTTTCACTATCACTGATCTTCACATTCTCCTTAATGAAAGAAACCACCGCAGGAATCAACTCGTCCGTCTCGTTCACCAATGCCGGCCCGCTGAGATTGGTGTCGATCACTTCCTCTTTGAATCCTCGCGCCTCGCCTTGTCCTAGACGACGTTTGAGGCCTTCAATTCGCTTCGCGATCCGAGTCGCTTCCGTGGCTTCGCTGCTCGTTTTACCGACCGCGACCATGATTGGCAATCGAATTAGATTCGGATCACTTATCGTCGAATCGATCGCCAGCCCTTTCATATGCTTTTCAGGCGAGATCAAAACCAATGCCTTGACATCTTGACCTTGCTTCAACCGGCCAACCGATGGCCAACGCCAATCGGCAACCGCAAAATGAGAGGCGAAGACGGCTCCTTCACGAACCCCGATCATCACCAAAGCGTTCAAGTTTAGATCGCCATCGTCGTTTTTCTTTTTCAAAAATTGCTTTGCCGCTTCTATATCAAGCGAGACGATCTTCGCGACATCGGCTCGTCCCATGGCAGTCGGATCAAACGTTTGTGAGCGACCACGCACGTCGGTGTACTCTTTGCTACCGCCATGACCTCGGTATTCAGGAACCAAAACGCTACAGCCTACTTCATTAAGAGCCAATACCAATTTCAGATAGGGACTCCCTTGGCCTTGCCACTCATGGACCAAGATGACCGGAATCACTTCGGTGCCCTTGATGGGAACCATTTCGTCCTTGTTCGGATCGAATGCCTTGTCGGTAGGAAAGTAGAACGCTCTTAACGAAATGCCATCTTTCGTTTTCAGCGTTTCGGTGGTTGGTTGGGGTCCTTCGTCTTCACCCTTCGCCTTTTCTTGACCCACCGCGACCGAGGCAACCGAGACGATCAAAAAGTAAAACAAGACTATCATCGCAATCGCTTGCCTTGATGGCAGAGTCTTTACTAGAATCGCTTTTGTTCGTCGCATTTTTTGGTTCCTCATTCGATCTCAATTTGTGTCCGTTGTCCATCATAATCCGATGCGCACAGGAGGAGGTCCCTCAGTCAATAATCGGGTCCGCCCATTATACAGATTAAACAGACCCTCGGATGGGGTCCACCTCAATGTTCAGGTTAGTTTACTCAGTTGCCTCAAAAGTTCGTCAATCATTGATTGGTCGTGAATCGCAGAAACCGAAATCCGCAGCCTTGAACTGCCTATCGGTACCGTGGGGGGACGGATGGCAGGAACGTAAAACCCCGCCCCCGCCAACCGCTCGGCCGCATCAACGGCCCGTTCATCATCGCCCATCACCACGGGGATGATTGGCACGGAGGCTTCATTTTCGTCGACGGCATCGATCGATAACCGATCTCGAATCAACTGGGCGTAGCGACCAACACGATGCCGACGCTCGGGTTCGCTACGGAACGAATCAATCGCCGCAATCGACGACGCAACGGATGCCGGTGCGAGCGAGGTACTGAAGATTAACGATCGACATCGATTGATCAAATAGTCAACCACTACTTTCGGGCCAGCAACGAACCCTCCTTGGCAGCCGATCGCTTTGCTAAGCGTTCCGATGCGAATAGCAACACGGTCTTTTACTCCCGCCGCTTCACAAATACCGCTGCCCGTTTTGCCCAGTACACCCGTCCCGTGCGCCTCATCGACGACCATGATCGCCGAGTAAGTATCCGCGACATCGCACAATTCTTTTAAAGGGGCGACGTGCCCATCCATACTGAAGACGCCATCGGTTAGAATCCATATCCGTTCGAACTCGCCGGCCCTCTGGTGCAAAGTCTCGGCTACAAACTTGACATCTCGGTGTGGAAAGACAATACACTCGGCAGCAGACAATCGGCATCCGTCGATCAGCGATGCGTGGTTGAGCTGATCACTCAGAATCAAATCTCCCTTTTCCGCTAGCGTCGCAGCAGTGCCGCTGCAGGCCGCATAACCACTCGGGAACAAAACCGACGCCTCGGTACCTTCTAGCTCCGTAACTTGCTTTGCAAGCCGCTGATGCAATGGAGTCCATCCACAAACCAGGGCACTGGCCATGCTGCCAGTCGGTTGGCTCGCCGTCGTACGGTCGGCAGCCAACCCCAAATAGTCATTCCCACCAAAATTGACCAGACGTTTTCCAGAACCATCGATTAGAAAAGCTCCAATCGATTGTCGGGGTACCAGACGGCGCAAGCGATGCCCATCCGCTAAGCGGTCGAGACGTTCGGCTAAATAGGCAAAGGTCGAATTTGCAAGTGGCTTCATATTTCAGGGAATGTTGGAGTCTAGCTTTGGCCGACTTTACGCTCGTTCCCAGACTGGAGCCTGGGAACTCACTGCAGTCGAGACTCCCGACTCGCGAGCGATTGGCTCGGCAGGCTGAAGCCTGGTAACCAGAAAAAAACGTTGGTGTGTTCTACTACATTTCGGTCGGCAATCATACCGAGCAAGTCGATGGCATTACTGAAATCTTGAGGCCCGAACCGGGCGCACTCGCTGGAGACCAAGAGAAGCTCTTTCCTTATTGGGGCTGCCCGAAAATGGCGATCGCGATGCGACTGCCTTGCCAACCACAACTGCGCGGGGTGAAGACCACGTGGCTTGACGAACGACGATGTGGATGCCGGGTCTACGTCGCTTGAAAGAAAACGACTCGACCGAGCCTACCTCTTGCCGAGATGAATGAGCTTTTTGTTCACGAATTCCAAAATGCCAAGGTGTGACAACTCACGCCCATAGCCAGAATTCTTAATGCCGCCAAACGGCAACTCGGCTTGTGACTTGGTTGGTTGGTTTAAGAACACCATCCCCGTTTCAATCTGTTCCGCAACCCGGCGACCTCTCTCGACGTCCTTGGTAAAAACGCAGCCACCGAGCCCATACGACGATTGGTTCGCCAATTCGATCGCCTCCTGCTCATCTTTTACAACGTAGACGGTTGCGACAGGACCAAATAATTCCTGGTCAAACGTTGGCATGCCGGGTGTGACATCCGTCAGTAGGGTGGGATGAAAGTAGGCGCCCGGCCGGTCCGGTCGATCGCCCCCTAAAAGGACTGTCGCGCCAGCATCGATCGAAGCCTGTACCTGTTCGAGCAGTTTTTGGGCGGCTTGTTCGGTCGATAAGGGCGCAAGCGTCGTCTGTTCGTCCATCGGATCACCGATCTTTAGCTTTGCCAGTTGCTCTTTGAAACCGGCTATGAATTGCTCGGCTAACGGTTCGACGATGATAAACCGTTTCGATGCCACGCAAGATTGCCCAGCGTTTACCATTCTTCCTTTGACGGCTAATTCAATGGCTGCCTCGATGTCGGCATCCTCCAAAACGATAAATGGATCATTACCTCCGAGTTCCATGACGCTCCGTTTGAGATTCTTGCCAGCCAATGCAGCGACCGACGCGCCCGCCCGTTCACTACCGGTTAGCGAGACCCCTTGAACGCGTGAATCCGAAACGATTGTTTCGACAAACTCAGTCGGAATGAACAAGTGGGTGTAAACGCCTTCGGGTAGTCCACATTCGGCGAACAAATCGGCGATCGCCTTGGCACACTGCGGCACATTGCTGGCGTGCTTCACCATCACCGTGTTTCCCGCCATGATATTCGGTGTTGCAAATCGTACCACCTGATAAAACGGAAAGTTCCATGGCATTACCCCCAACAACACGCCGAGTGGCTCGTAGTGGATGTACGCATCCACATTCGCAAGATCCATCGGTTGATCGGCTAAGAATTTTTCAGCACCATTTGCGTAAAACTCGCTGATGTCGGCACAGTAGTTGACCTCATATTCGCTCTCCGAAATCCGCTTACCCATCTCCAAGGTGATCAATCGAGCGAACTCACTGACGCGGCTCCGTAGCTGTTTGGCGAACGTCATAATGATCTTTTTTCGTTCACCAAACGATGTGCCTCGCCAACTTTGGTAAGCCGTGTCGGCTCGCTCAATGGCAGCCACGGCCTGTTCTTTCGTCAATGAATCGAATGTTTTAAGCGTTTCGTTGTTGGCCGGATTGATGCTGGTGATGCTCATGAGGGCTATCCTTCGGATTGTCGCTCTGCTTGATTCACTCAGAATAGCAGAAACTTGGGAGGTGGTAGATGGTTTGTAATGGTCATTGATTGCACTGAAAGCGCTGCACTCGAAATCATTGCACTTGTTGTGCCAATGTCGAGACGCCAAGCAATGATGGTTGGCTTGATTCCAGTTGCCTCGTTGCCATTTGATCGGTAATAGGCCTAGTGCTGCGTCATAACTTGATTTTAGGCTTGGCAAAAGAGTGGCTGCGGCATCTTGCCCCAGCATGCTGCGGCTGGAAGCCACCGTCACGTTATCCCGCACCCCCCAAAGTTAAATCTGGACAAAACGCTAGAGAGTTACGCGAACGTTTGCGCAGGAATACGATGCAAAATCGTTGACGTTTCTCGCTAAAACGCCATCACCGATTGCTGCCAAAGATCTGAAAAAACGGTACTTTCGTACTCGTGCTCAGCCTTCAGCGATACTACTACTCCTACTCCTACTCCTACTCCTACTCCTACTCCTACTCCTACTCCTACTCCTACTCGAAGATTCGCGGGCGTCCGAGTTTCATTTCATTGAGTACGATTTTTTTTGCTAGGCTTGATGGCGAACAGCGAAAAGTGTCAAAAACGATAGTCAGCGGCTGACTCGAGCTTTTACCCTCCCCCCCCTCTTAGAAGAATCTTGTGAAACACCGAAGCACAAAAGACGTTGTCAACGATTTGCGGTCCAACGGGCGGTTGATTGAAATCGCCGATGAAGTCGATCCGTATCTAGAGATGGGAGAAATCCAACGCCGCGTTTATCAATCGGGTGGGCCCGCAATCCTGTTCACGAATGTTTTGGGTACCCGTTTTCCAATGGTGTCGAACCTGTTTGCCTCGCTCGACCAAGCGAGGTTCCTCTTTCGCCATACACTTGAAGCGGTACGGCGACTCGTCGAAGTGAAGGTCGATCCGTCGGCTTTGGCCAAACGGCCCTTTCGTTATGCGGGCATCCCGATCACGGCCCTGCGAACGCTTCCCAAGTTCGTTTCACGCGGACTTGTGTGCAAACATCAATGCCGTTTATCTGACTTGCCGATGCTTCACAGTTGGCCTGATGACGGGGGCCCCTTCGTGACGTTGCCACAAGTTCTCAGTGCAGACCCCAGGGACCCTAACAACTTGATGCGAGTCAATTTGGGGATGTATCGCATACAGCTATCAGGGAACGACTACGTTTCCGACCAAGAGGCTGGATTGCATTATCAAATCCATCGTGGCATCGGCGTCCATCATCAAACGGCTCTCAGCCGAGGCGAACCATTAAAGGTTGCGATCACGGTGGGCGGTGCTCCGGCGATGTCGGTTGCTTCGGTTATGCCGCTGCCCGAAGGGTTGACTGAACTCACCTTCGCTGGTGCTTTGGCGGGCCGGCGGATCGGCATGGTCCGTGGGAATCATGCTCCCGTCTATGCAGATGCCGATTTTGCCATTACCGGAACCATTGATCCTACCCGGCGGAAACCCGAAGGTCCCTTCGGCGACCATCTCGGCTACTACAGTTTGCAACATGATTTCCCACTATTGAACGTTGAAAAGGTTTGGCACCGAGAAGGTGCGATTTGGCCTTTTACCGTCGTCGGGCGTCCGCCCCAAGAAGATACGACGTTTGGACAATTGATTCACGAGTTGACCGACCCCATCATTCCGGAAGTGATCCCCGGCGTCAAAGCGGTTCATGCCGTTGATGCAGCGGGGGTGCATCCATTGTTGTTGGCGATCGGAAGCGAACGGTACATGCCGTTCTTGAAAGACGAAGACACCGAACCGCAAGAGCTATTGACTCAAGCCAACGCGATCCTTGGCAACGGCCAACTATCGCTTACCAAGTATCTTTGGATTACCGATGACCCCAACGACCAACTCGACATTCATAACATCGAAGGGTTCATCCGCTACGTGCTCGAGCGAGTCGATTGGAGACGTGATTTGCATTTCCATACGAATACAACGATCGATACACTCGACTATAGCGGAGCAGGAATGAACCGTGGATCGAAAGTGGTGGTTGCGGCGACAGGACGCCCGGTGCGATCATTGCCGACAGAATTGCCGAGTGAGTTTTCTCTTCCCGCTGGGTTTTCGAATCCGCGAATTGTGTTTCCAGGTGTCTTGGCAATTTCGTCACCGCATTTTGCCTCGCCAGAGCGTCGCGAGGATTTGCAGAAACTGGCCGATTGGCTTGAACAGGACAATCGGCTTGTTGATTTTCCGATCATGACAATGGTCGACGACAGTGAGTTTGCGGCACGGACGCTCAACAATTGGCTTTGGACAACGTTCACGCGAAGCGATCCAGCGGTGGATATCGGGGGCATCGGAGCCTCAACGGTTGACAAGCATTGGGGGTGTCGAGGCCCGTTGTTGATCGACGCGCGAGCCAAGCCTTGGCACGCGCCGCCCTTGATCGAAGATCCCCAAACGATGGCGAAAGTAGACGCTCGAGCCAGCCGAAATGAGCCAATCAGTAAGTACCTGTAGGCCAGGTGGTCGACCTGTCCTATTCACGGTCCTATTCACGGTCCCGTTTGACCAGGTGGATTCATTAGCCGTTTTGCCGTTAGCGGGCTGTCGATTTAATCGTTTAACGCTTAGCCGAAGGCGTCAGCTTTTCCGTAAGCGGTCGCCTATGGCTTGGCGTTAAACAATAAGTCGAGTCAAACCGATTAAATCAGCAGGCCGTTAGCCACGGTGAGGTGAATTATCGTACGAATCCTACGAATCGTGCAAACGTCAGAACAGCTAATTTGCAGAGTGTTTTCCCAACGAATCACACAAACGTTTCAATCCAAACGAGCTACAGACTCTGCGTCCCATGACGTGGACAATCAGGTTGAAGGGAAACAAAACATCACTTCCACCATTGCGGAATCTATTTTTTTTACACCCTAACGAGCTAGAAAGCGATACAGTATTGCCCCTTATCGCCGATCGACCAAGCGACGTGATTTCGCTTCGAAGCGAGGCAACGAGCCCTGCTTGACCGCAATAACCTCAATCCGCAGTGCCAAGCGTTCCCGAAGCACACCAGCAATCATTTTGGCTAATCGCTCGGTTCCTTCCACTTCGATTTTCAGTTGATCCATTTCTTCGAAACGGCTAGCGATCATGCGATACTCGGCCGCCGGCTCCACTTCTCGAACGATCGCCTCAATGCTGCTGGGGAAAATATTGACGCCGCGAATCACGATCATATCATCGCTTCGACCGATAACGCCTCCTTCAAGCCATAAGTAGGGGCATGGGTAATCGTGTTTGCGGTAACCGCGAACGATATCGCCCGTTCGATAACGGATCGCCGCACCGCCGATTCGGCCCAAGTTCGTCAATACCAACTCGCCCATTTCACCATCAGGAACCGGCCTTCCTTTCCATGGGTCTGCGCTGAAATCCAAAACCTCGGCGATGAACTCTGGTTCAATCACATGCAACCCTCGTCCATCTTCGCTGCCGAAGCCCCAGGCTCCCAATTCACTCGCACCGCTATGATCGATTACTCTGGCGTCCCAGGCCTGTTCGATTTGATCTCGCACCGCTGGCATCGATCCGCCCGGCTCCCCTGCGACGATGACTCGTCGGACCTGATTTTGTTTCAGATCAACCCCCATTTCTTCGGCGGTTCTGATCAGGTGCAATGCGTAGGTCGGCGTGCAGCACAACACCGTGCAGCGGTGGGTTGCGATCATCTTTAGCCTTGCTTGGCTTGATAGCCCACCGCCGGGGACGACCAACACACCTCGCTGGATCATTGCATCGCTTGCCGTCCAAAACCCGATAAAGGGACCGAATGAAAACGCCATCATGGCAACATCTCGACTCGTCACGTCGGCTGCGTCCAACACGTATTGCCAACATTTCAACCACCATTGCCAATCGTCAGGTGCATCAAGAATGGACAAGGGATGGCCGCTTGTGCCACTGGTTTGATGCAGCCGGGTGTAACAATGAATTGGCAAATCAAAAATCTTCGCGGGCTCACTTGGCGAAGCGGGAATCAAGTCCGCCTTTGTTAGGAATGGAATATCTCCGATCTGGGAGATCGACTCGAGCGGAAGTTTGACATGCGAAAGTCGATCTTTGTAGAAAGGGCGTTGCTGAATGGTTTGCAGGAGTGCATTGAGGCGATTGATTTGATTGCTTGCCCAATCCCGTGCGTCTGGGTGACGTTGCGGTTCGTCAGAGTGAAAGTCGTTCAATGCTGTTTACTCAGGTTTCAAGGAAGCGGCGGCTTTTTCTTCCGCCGCACTCGGTTTCAAATATCGCGGAACCAACGCAAAGGGGTCGGTCCATCTGCTGATCATAGCAGCACGAACGCCTAGAATGCCGACACCGACCGCATCGGCTTGCACTCGCTCGATCGGGCGGATGGGATATTTTCGAAAGGGCTTTTCGTCGCCCGCAACTCCGTCAACCGTTGCACCAACCCTAGCAAGCTGACTGTCCCATGCCTCCGACTCTAAAATTTCCACTTGTTCGCAAAGCGGCGACCAAGACGGATGAACCCACTCGACGGCAGGCATCAGTAGAGACTTCTCGAACGTGGCACAAAACACTTGCCCCCGATAGGCGTCGCAGGCAACTAGCAACGTGGTTGCCAGCGTGCCCCCATCTTCCATCCGTTTTTGCTGTTGATCGAACACGTTCGCCGCGATCGCGGCAAGTGAATTGACGGCAACCAGTGGGACCTGCAAAGCGTAGCTGAGCATTTTCGCAGACGTGACGCCGATACGAAGACCTGTAAACGACCCTGGGCCATCCGCAACGCTAACAAACGCCAGCGGTTCAGCTTGCTCGTGGCAACACGCTAACGCCGCTTGCAAGACCGGTCCGATCTCAGATGCGGTACGGGTTTGTTTGTCCGATGGCTCTCCGATTTGCTGTTCAAAAACGACCATCCCACCACTCAAAACCGCGACCGAACCGACTCGCCCCGTCGTTTCGATGGCCAATTGGGTGCCAAAAGGATTCGCTTCAGAAGGGCTTATGGGGTGCGGCAATGTAATCAGGGGACGTAAGGATCGATAGAAAGCCTGTTTTTTTAACGGAATTAAGGGCAGCCGCAAAGCCACCAGTCCAATTTAGCAAGGTTTTTCGGCCAACTCACTCGATTGGTCTCGCTACCGAGCGAGAAGAAACGCAACAATCTTAGGGTGAGTGGGATTGCCGTTAAAAAACGCTTCCCCTTACAATGTCAGTTCAATCCTTCCAACCATCCATTACCTCTCCCAACTTCGAGGGACGTTTTCGTGAAACGTGCGTTGATAAGCGACATTCATGGCAACTACGGCGCACTCACGGCAGTGTTGGCGGATATCCAAAGCATGCAATGCGACGAAATCTATTGCCTCGGTGACATCATCGGCTATGGCCCCAGTCCTTGCGAATGTCTTGATGCCGTCATGAGCCAAGCCAAAATGACGATTCTGGGCAACCATGATCAAGCCGCTCTGTTCGATCCCGAGGGATTCAATCCGATGGCCTTGCAAGCGATCTATTGGACTCGCGATCAATTGGATAACGGTCCCGGATCGGCCGAGCAGATCAACGCCCGCTGGGACTTCCTTGGCGAATTGCCAAGACAGATTGATGAAGGTGAATTCCGGTTCGTTCACGGTTCGCCGCGAGATCCGACAAACGAGTACGTGTTTCCCGAATACGTGTTTGACACTCGCAAAATGGAAATTCTGTTTGGAAAGATAGAGCAGTACTGTTTCATGGGACATACGCATTTGCCTGGGGTCTTTACGACCGAATGCGAATTTGTCATGCCTTCGGAATGTGACCACGTTTATCAGTTAGATAAAGCCAAAGCGATGATTAACGTCGGCAGTGTTGGCCAACCGCGTGACGAAGACAATCGTGCTTGCTATGTGATTTTGGATACCGATGCAAAAACCGTTACGTTCCGGCGTGTCGAGTACGATATTGATTCGGTAGCCGAAAAAATCTACGCGGTTGCCGAATTGGCAAACGCCTTGGGGGACCGGCTGAAGCACGGACGATAGTTGTATCGATCGCGCTCAGACCATTCCTTTTCTTCTGTTCGTATTCCCAATCGCCAATCTGAGCACTCATCGTGACACGAACCGCCATCTTAAGTGATATTCATGGCAACTTGGCCGCTCTTAAATCGGTGCTTGCCGACGTGGAAAGTCAGAAGGTCGACCGAATTGTTTGTCTAGGCGATGTTGTCGGTTATGGACCTCAACCCTGTGCCTGTTTGGATCAAGTGATGGAGTTCGAGTTTTGCGTTCTCGGCAATCACGACAGCAGTGCTTTGTTCGATCCAGAAGGCTTCAACATTGCCGCCGAACAAGCGATTTTCTGGACGCGTACGCAACTTGAAAGCAGCTCGGACGGCCCCGACGCCAGTCGGCGACGGATGGAGTTCTTGTGCAACTTGCCACGCACGGTACGCGAAGGCGGCGTGTTGTTCGTCCACGGCTCACCACGCAGCCCAACCAACGAATACGTCTTCCCCGAAGACACCCAAAACGGCAAGAAGATGGAGAAATTATTCTCCATGGTCCCTCATCTCTGCTTCCAAGGACACACGCATGTCCCAGGAGTTTTTACTCCTGAACTTCGCTTCATTCGTCCACTCGATATCGTCGGTGGCTACTCGGTATCCAATCCAGAACTGCGCCTGATGGTTAACGTCGGCAGCGTCGGACAACCACGCGATGGTGATCCACGAAGCTGTTACGTCATCTATGATGAAGAAACCATTGAATATCGCCGCGTCGAATATGATATCGAAGAAACGGTCAAAGAGATCGAAGCCGAGCCAGAACTGGATAATTTCCTGGGTTACCGATTGCGGGATGGTCGGTAAAAAGCTGATTTTCTTCACGTTGTAGAACTTGGAAAAACAAGTTTCTAACAATCAATCGGGCTTAGGATTCGCTCGATCGGTACAGCACGGTAATTCCATCGAGGCAGGACTGCATCAAACTGAATGCTCATCTGCTCTCGGAATGCTTCGCTCGCTTTACGCCCAACCACACACTCTTGTTTCCAGATTCACACTCGCAAAACATCAACCAGCGGAGTGACATTAGTCAACGCAACGAATCGCGTACGACGTTGCATCATGCAGTCTCTTCTTCATAGTCCTCGTATTCCTCTGAATCCTCTTCATCGTCGACGTCGTTTTCCCCAGAGGAATCGTCCTCCGATTCAAGTCCTTGCATCTTCTGCCACTGTTCCATTGTCATCAGAACTTCACGCGACTTCGAGCCATTGTAGTCGCCAACGATTTTGTCTTCGGCCATAAAGTCGATCAGCCGGGCGGCTCGGCCGTAACCGATTCCCAAGCAGCGTTGCAGCATCGAAAGCGAGCCGCGTCCTTCGCGGATCACCACTTCAATCGCACTCTCGTAAAGCTCGTCGCGATTCTTGATATCTCCAATTTTGGAGCCATCCCCACCTTCTCCATCCGCTTCGACCTTCAAACTCATCAACTCATTGACGAAGGTTTGCTCGCCCCTACTGCAGTGTTCTACGACCTTATCGATCTCATCATCGGACAAGTAGGTCCCTTGACCGCGAATCAGCGTGCTGGTGCCTGGCCACAGAAACAGCATGTCGCCGTTACCGAGCAGTTTGTCGGCACCGTTTTCATCGAGCACGACGCGGCTATCGGTCTTACTGGCAACTTGAAAACTAAGTCGCGCGGGCAGATTACTTTTGATCAAGCCTGTAATGACATCGACCGTCGGTTTCTGGGTTGCCAAGATCAAGTGAATTCCAACGGCCCGACTCTTCTGAGCCAAACGAATGATATGCGTTTCGACCTCTTTGCCGGCCGTCATCATCAAGTCGGCCATCTCGTCAGCAACGATCACAATGAACGGCAGCTTGTCTGGCACATCGCTCGATCCATCGCTCTCATCCACTTCGAGCCGCTTCAAAATTTCCTCGCGACCCAAGTCGTTGTAGCTGTTGATATGACGCACGCCCGCTTTCGCCAATAACGAATAGCGTTCTTCCATCTTATCAACCGCCCAACCCAAGATCGCTTCCGCTTTGCGCATGTCGGTAATGACGGGGTGCATCAGATGGGGTAAGCGTCCATAGCCACTGAGTTCAACCATCTTGGGGTCGATCATCAGCATCCGAACTTCATCGGGTCGGCACATCATCAGGATCGAAGTGATGATCGCATTGAGACACACACTCTTGCCCGTACCGGTCCGGCCTGCGATCAATAGGTGAGGCATTTTCTCTAGCCCCACGACCATCGGTGCCCCCGAGACGTCTTGCCCTAAGAAGACGGGAATGTTCATCTTCGAACGGCGTATGTCCGACTCTTCGATAACGTCACGTAGTCGAACGACTTGGCGAGTCTCGTTGGGGACTTCGATTCCCACGGTGTTCTTTCCGGGGATTGGGGCTACGATGCGAACGCTTGGAACGCGAAGAGCGATCGCCAAGTCTTCGGCCAACCCAGTGATCTTGCTAAGCCGAAGTCCTGCTTCCAGTTCCACTTCGTATTGGGCGATGACTGGCCCCGTTTCGACCGCAACAACATCCACTTTGAAGCCGAAACTCTTAAACGTTTCTTCCAAAACCCGCGATTTTCGTTTTGCATCTAGGATTTGTTCGTCGTAACAAATGTCATCGCTTTGCTCGAGTAACTCAATGCTGGGCAATTGATAATCGTCCGAATCATACGGATTGGTTTCCTGGACCGCAGCATCCAATTCCGCTTTCGCATCCCCATTGCGTTTTCGCCGGGGCATGTTGATCTTCGGGCTAGGCAATTCATGCGCTTCATCGCCCCGGAGGGCGACGGTTTCATCGTCGATTTCCAGCTCTCGATAGACCGATTCGTCCTCCTCTTGCTCGGCGACATCCTCGCTGATTTGATCGGTCGCGTCAGCGTCCGAGCGATGATTGGAAGTGGTCGTTTCCATCACGGATCCCGGCGCAGTCGCCGTAGGATCCGACGTTGACTCGCCGCTTGTTTCGTCACCCTGAAGTTTGTGTTTGCGACGTGGAGCTTTAAAGCGAATTCGAGGCCCCTCTTCAAGGTGATCGCCCACAACGCCACTTTCGTCTGCTTCGTCATTTTTCGCAGTCGCAGCGGTCTCAGCAACATTTGCATTGGCGATCGCACCCGTGCTAGCAACCTCGCAGGTGTCACCATCCACTCGGATCGGTTCTTGCAGATCCGTAAACGGTTTTCGGCGACGGCGTACCGAGACGGGCACAACCTGGGCCGCCCGACGGATCCCCGATTTGGACACCTTCGCCCCCCCAGCTACAATTGCCCGCCCGGCATACACGAGCGCATAGTCGGTGGTCAGTAGAAGACCAACCGCCAAAATCGTGAGCGACAAAATCCAAGCGCCTGCGGGTGCAAAATGATCGAGCAGGAGCGTTGACCCCATCGCACCGAGATAGCCGCCATTGCCGACGACGGGCATCCCGTCAATCTTGAAACTCAATAGCCCACACGCCGTCGCCGCCCCCAGCAGGATGATCGTTCCACCGAGTGATCTTAGCACCGGCGCGTTCACTTTCCCGCGTCCAAGAAGCGCGGTTGCCACCCCACCGCTGGCTGCAATCACCACCGCAGACGCTAAGCCGAGTGCATCGAACATTGCCGACGAGATCAGCGCACCCCAGTAACCGCAAGCGTTGGTGACACTCGGATTGGTCGGGTAGACCGTGCTATCGGGCGAATACAGAGCACTGATCGGCCAAATCGGCGGCTCGATCGGATCAGCAGGATTGCGAGTCACAATCGAAACGACCGCGATCAATGTGATGGCAACCAACGCGATCGCAATCACATCCCGAACCAAGTTCATCTGGCGAGCGTTATCATCGGGATTCGACATGGGAAAGAAGCGTTTTCGAGAATCGGACGGGATGAATGGAAGTGATGCACGAAACCATTGTCTTTCGTATCGACCGCCGATCGAAGCTTCGTCCACAAAGAGCGGGCTTGATTCCTACAACCGCTACCCGCGGCTTGTCCGTATGAATCATCGTCACGTAGTGGATCTTGTTAAAGATCCCAGCATCGTCACGTAGTGGATCTTGTTAAAGATCCCAGCATCGTCACGTAGTGGATCTTGTTAAAGATCCCAGCATCGTCACGTAGTGGATCTTGTTAAAGATCCCAGCATCGTCACGTAGTGGATCTTGTTAAAGATCCCAGCATCGTCACGTAGTGGATCTTGTTAAAGATCCCAGCATCGTCACGTAGTGGATCTTGTTAAAGATCCCAGCATCGTCACGTAGTGGATCTTGTCAAAGATCCCAGCATCCTGACGGCTGGCATACGGGGGGGATCTTTAACAAGATCCACTACGGGTGATTCCAAATTTATGAACAGTGCGAGCAAACCGAATTTTGTACACCGATTTGTTCATTCTGCTCAATGCATCCCATCGAGTTTGACGAAATAACCCTAACAATCCGATCAATCAAACGCTTCTCTCCTTCGAACAGGTCTTTTTATGTCGAAAACATCTGCAAAATCAGAAAATTCTCGTTCCGCTTGGCTTTCCAGCGCAGTTCACTCGCTTGCCGGGGCAGCTGTCCTGATCAGCGTTGGCTGTGCTTCGACAACCACCTCCAATACATCGCGAACCGGGACGGAACAGCTTCTGATTTCGGCGGCCATCGATCGAGCTTTCTCGAATGTCCAGTTCGAAGACTTGGCTGGCTACAGCGTATTCATTGATGAAAAATACCTTGACTCGGTCGATAAAGGCTACCTGGTAAGCTCACTACGACAGAAAGTACTCGGCTCAGGCGGGAAATTGGTTCCCGCCCTCGATCAGGCCGATGTCGTTTTGGAACCACGTAGTGGCGGTGTTGGAACGGACTCACAAGAAAGCTTCGTGGGTATTCCAGCGATTGGTATTCCAGGACTTCCCATCGAACTGCCTGAAATCAAGGTTGCATCGCGGGCAACTCAAATGGGGACCGCCAAAATTGGGCTGACGTGCTACGACGCGAAAACTGGAATGTCACTCGGCGGCGGTGGCGAAGCGACCGCATTGACGCATAACAACGATACTTACGTCTTCGGCGTCGGCCCTTTCCGGTCCGGTTCGGTTTTGGATCAGCGATCACGGGCGGTCGGTTTCAACGGAGTTGGCGGTAGCTTTATGTCGACGGGGACAAACGTTGCCAAGGCTGCACCAGTCAAAATGATTGATCAGGCAACTGCACCACTGCCTTCCACCCCCGCCACTCAGATCGCCGAGTTGCCGTCCGGCAACCGGATAACGAAATAGGGAACAAAATCTGGCGTGTGCTTCCCGTTTGCGATTTTCTACATCAAAGCTGGAAGTTTACGCCACGCACCCACGCAGGAAGCCTACGCCACGGGTCACTTGGCGAATCACTGCTAGAGTCGTTAGAATCCTCCCTTCGGATTCCGACCCAAATAACGCGAGTGATTGATCCCGTGAACGTATCTGAGTTTTTAGAGAGAAATTTCAAACATTTCAATGCTCGCGAAGTGCTGAGTGCGGCCAAGAGTTATCGGCAATTCGTTTCTGCCGAGGGCAATGGGAAAATGATGGTCACGCTCGCTGGTGCGATGAGTACCGGGGAATTGGGGATTTCGCTAGCGGAAATGATCCGTCGGGATAAGGTTCACGCCATCACCTGTACGGCGGCAAATTTAGAAGAAGACGTCTTTAACCTCGTCGCTCATGACGAGTATCGGATCATCGAAGATTGGCGGGCGCTCTCGGTCGCAGACGAGGTGGCACTCCGCGATCAAGGCTTCAACCGCGTGACCGACACGTGTATCCCTGAAACCGTGATGCGGCATATCGAGAGTAAACTGCTGGTGCTATGGCAAAAGGCGGCGGAAGAACAGGCGATGCGAATGCCTGCCGATTTCATGTTTGACCTGCTCGATGATGACGACTTGGTCCAGCACTACCAAATTCCTCGAGAAAACAGTTGGCTCGCTGCCGCCAAAGATGCGGGCATTCCCGTCATTGTCCCTGGCTTCGAAGACTCGACACTTGGCAACATCTTTGCCGCTCGCGTGTACGAAGGAAAAGTGGCCAACCACCAAGCAATCTGTTCGGGCACGATGCAGATGGAACGGCTCATCCACTGGTACAAGGATACCTCGCCAAATAATCCGATCGGGTTCTTTCAAGTAGGCGGTGGGATTGCTGGCGATTTCCCGATTTGTGTCGTCCCCTTGATGATGCAAGACCTAAAACTCGACATCCCGCTGTGGGCATACTTCTGTCAAATTAGTGACGCGGTCACTAGCTTCGGTGGCTATAGTGGTGCGGTGCCGAACGAGAAAATCACATGGTGCAAACTTGAACCAGAAGCTCCCAAATTTATGATCCAAAGTGATGCCTCGATCGTCGCTCCGTTGATCTTTGCTTACGTTATGGAAATGTAATTCAATATGTTCGTTCGCTTGCGTCAGCTTACGTGGTTTTCGAAATCGTCGCTTCTTGTTTGGATCATCGGCGTGATGGCCGTAGGCGGTCCGCCATGGACGATCGCTGAGGCGCAGCGATCAGAATTGCAACCCCCGCCGGAAGCGACGCTGCCTACGGAAAATCGCAGTGCCTCCGAATCGCCTGCCTCCGAATCGCCAGCACCCGAAACAAATGGCCCCGAAACGATTGGTGCTGATCGTTCTGCCGACGCTGCGATCACGCTCGAAGATATCAAGAAAGGCTCCGCCCAAGTCGAAGGCAACTCGGATTTGGATGATGCATTGAAGGCCTCACTTCAAGAAATCTATCGCCAAGCCGAACAGAATATCCAGGCGGCGGAGACCAGCAAACAGAACCAAGCTAAGTTTGTTGCGATGGCGGACGACGTTAGCGGACAAACCCAAGCGGTCAAAGACAAACTCAACAAGCCTCAAAAATCATCCACTCTCGAGGTTGACGGAGAAACGTCGATTGAGGTGATCAAACAGCAGTTAGCTGCCAAGAAAGTGGAATTAGCGTCGGCTGTACAAGCGGATGGCGAATGGTCAGCCGAACGGACACGCCGACAAAAACGAATCGCTGAAATCCCCGTTGAGCAATTGGCGGTCGATCAAAAATTGGAACAGGTCAAGGAGCAACTCTCGCGATCTGCACCAGCCAACGAAACGCCACTTCAAACGGAAACGCGAATCAGCCTACTTCGTTCACAACTTCAATCGCTGGAAGCAAGAAAACAAGAGTTGGTGGCCGAGCAAGGGGCCTACGCCGCGACCACCGATCTTTTGCCACTCCAAATTCAATTGGCAAATCAGAAAACCAATCAGCTGAAGGAAACGACCAAGAAGCTCGAAGCGATATTAGTGGAGCGTCAGGAAAGCAAAGCTGCGAATACGATCGATGATTTAACCGCCAAACTTTCCAATACCCCCGGGCCGCTATTGCCGCTAGCAGAACGGAATATTGAAATCGCCCGCCAAAATCAAATTTTGGTCAGCAAGCTATCCGAAGCTACGAAGCTGCTTGCGGACGCTCAAGAAAGCTTTGTGGAAGTCAAAGCTGCAAAGACAACGTCGCAGGAACGCCTCGGGACGGTTGGCTTAACCGATGCGCTCGGAATCATCTTAAGAGAGAAACGGGCTGAATTCGAAGAGTTGCGAACGAAATTTCGCCCCTTGCCCGACTTGCGAGAAAAAACTCAGCAGTACCAGATCAATGCGTTCGAACTGGAAGACGACCTAGCCCATGTTCGAGAGCAGATCGAATCTTTACAAGTCGACGATGGCGAAGGCTCCAACCCGAATCAGGAAGAAATCGAATTATGGGACCAGCGTCGAGAACTGCTTATCGACACGCTCGATACTCAGAATACGCTATTGCAGATCATGCTAAACGCGGATACCCAGCGGCGGCAGTTGCGAATGGTCATCGACGATTACATCGAGTTTGTCGATCAAAACTTGTTCTGGATTCGTAGCGCACCGGCGTTCTCTGTCATGGAGATCGGACGACTTGTTCCTGCGTCCGCTTGGCTGCTGAACCCCTCGCATTGGTCTTCGGTATGGCGACATCTGATCGCTGGTGCGAAACACCAACCGATTTCATCGATCCTTGCGCTGCTGATGACCCTCGGTTTGATCGGCTATCGTTCAAGACTAAAGCAGGGGATTTTGGAGACCGGGGCGGAGGCGTCGACCTTCCATGCGACGTTCTTGGCAACCGCTAAATCGTTAGGGTACAGTATCGCTTTGGCCTTTCAATGGCCCATTGTATTCGCATTCATTGGATGGTTGTTGCTGATCTCAAACGGCACGGATCCGCTGATTCGCGGCCTCGGAATGGGTTTTGTCGTCACGGCAATCTATGTGGCATCGCGTGAATTGATCAAGGATGTTTGCCGCGACAATGGATTAGCGGACAGCCATTTTGGTTGGGACAAAGCGATCCGCTCCTTGCTAAGATTGCACTTGCGATGGTATACGGCAGTCGGTGGTATTTTGATTTTTCTTATGATCGTCTACCACGAATGTCCTGATGTCCAATGGCGAATTAGCGTGACTCGTATCACTTCGGTTTTTTTGTTTGGGGTGACTGCGCTGTTCCATCATTGTATCCTTTCGCCGAAGAGTCCGATCTATGTGCAGGCTCGCCGCGAACATCCTGATTCGGTCTCTTATCGATGGCGTCGAGTGATATGGCTTGTTGCGACCGGCTTGCCAATCGTGTTTGCCCTCTTTGCGTTATCGGGATACTTAGAAACCGCATTCTCGCTCGGTCGGCTATTGCAGACATCGGTGTTGATGTTGGTGCTACTACTTCTGCTGACCGCCTTAACGTTTCGTGCCTTGAGTTTGCATTACCGCGATGTGGCCCGCAGCCAAGCCATTGAGCGACGGGAAAAGAGGTTAGCAGCGACACCGAATGCCGCTGGCGAAGGATTGGCCAGTGACATCGGGATTGAGCTCGAGGAAGAAGAGGCCGCTGATTTGCCGACTCTTGATCGAAATACGCGGCAATTGATCTACGTTACCTCTGCGGCCATCACTTTGTTCTCCCTGGCCTACGTTTGGAGCGATGTCCTACCGGCAATCAATATTTTAGACCGGGCGGTCTTTTTTGAAGTCAGTACAGGGGAACGAGTTGAAGAGATTTCGCTGCGAACGCTTGTGTATGTGATTGTCACGATCGTCGGTGCCATGTTTGCCGCCAAGAATTTGCCGAGTTTTTTGGAACTGTTGATCCTTTCGCGTACCTCGCTCGATAGCGGGGCTCGTTATGCAATGACAACGATTTTTCGATACATCGTTATCACAATCGCGACCATTGCGGTGCTCAATCTGCTTTGGATTCCCTGGACCCAGCTTGGTTGGCTGCTCGCTGCGGCATCGGTCGGCTTGGGCTTTGGAATGCAAGAGATCGTCGCCAACTTCGTGTGCGGCTTGATTCTATTGGTCGAACGCCCTGTACGAGTTGGCGACATCGTTACGATCGATGACACCACTGGCGTTGTCTCGCGAATTCAAATGCGGGCTACGACGGTCACGAATTGGGACCGCAAAGAGTTTATCGTTCCCAATAAAACGCTCATCACCGACAAACTACTCAATTGGTCGCTAACCAACGTCGTCAACCGCGTGACAATCAATATTGGTGTCGACTATGAAAGCGATACGAGACAAGTGCAAGCAATCCTGATTCGGATTACCGACGAGCACCCCGATGTCATGGACGACCCTGCCCCCGTTATCAATTTTGATTCCTTTGGCGACAGTTCGTTAAACTTTGTCGTTCGGTTCTACCTAGCAAACCTGGATCGTCGCGTGATGGTCACCCATGAAATCAACAATATGATTCTTAACGAGTTCAGAGCGGCAGGCATCTCGATTCCGTTCCCACAGCGTGACGTTCACATGAAGTAGGTCAAACGAAACCTTATTCGCTGCGGGAACTTCGAAACCTTTTCGATATTCACGACTCAACATCCCATCGGCTTCGGTTTGGCATTGGCGACCATATTTGGCTGCCGTTGCAACCAAGGCCTGTCCCTCGTGTATGTTGTGGCAAATCGGCTTTTCGATGTATACGTCTTTCCCAGCCTGCATCGCCCAAATTCCCATCAAGGCGTGCCAATGGTTGGGCGTAGCCGAGCTGACGATATCGATGCCCTTCATCTCTAACGCATCACGGATGTCTTTGAAAAACTCCGGCCGAACGCCTTGTTTGTCGGCGATTTCAGTAACCCTTTTTTGGCCTACCTCCTCATCCGGATCAACGATCGCACGAATCTCGGTTCGTGGATCATGGAGAAATCCACGAATGTGTTCGGCTCCACGACTGTTGACGCCCACGACACAGACACCAAGTTTTCGTTCGGACCAATCGATTCGCCATGAGCCAAGGTGGAATTAGCCCGGATGATTCATGGGCTTGCAAATTGTTTTGCTAACGTCTACGCCTTCAAGCGTTTACGTTCATTGCTCGAAAAACAGTCTGCGTATCATCCGGGCTAGGCGCTCAATACTTCGGTAGGGGTGCTCTTACAAAATCTTAGAAGAGCGATTTGATTTCGCCGGGACGAGCCCGGCGGAAATCAAACCCGCGATGAATGACAAGAACACCATTCGGTGTCTTGGCGAGACACCGCTAGGTTACTCTTCGTCGGTTTGCGTGAACGTGAAACCGGTTCGCTCATCGATAGACTCGAAGAAGCCAGTTATGATTTGATTGGCCGAACCACCACCAGAGAACATCGCCATGATTCGGTCACGAGGGTTCTTGAATTGCGCCTTGAGTGCTTCGATGTCAGGCTGGAAGGCGGTTGGTTCGACCACGAAGACGACTCGCTCGGGTTGATTGAGCGCGACCCCGGTCTTGCCAATCTCGGTATTGAAGACCGTCTTCATGAAGGCTTCCCCCACCGAATCGAGTTCAGGCACGTTGCCGATCGATGCTCCTTGAAAACCAAATGAATCCATCCAACTAAAGGGTCCTAGATCCGTTAAAACCTGGTCCTGTTTGTCTTCCGGCAGCACATCAATCAAACTCTTGCCTTCGGCATTTGCATCGTTTGAGATCTTCTCAGCGGCCGCTACGGCCAACTTGCGTGCTTCTCGCAATCGAATGAATGCAATCACCTCTTCACGAACCTCTTCCAACTTGGGCGTGTAGGCTTCCGTCTCGTTGATCTTCCAAGAAACAAAGATCTTTCCGCCTTGATCGTCTACGGTGCGAAGTGGCGAGTAGAGCTCTTGCATCGGAATTTGCTGTCCCGTTCGTGTGACGCCACCGAACATGATCGTTGCGAAAGAGGGCCCTCGTTGCATTTCCATTTCCTGAGAACCAACGTCGAGCGAGTTCGAGATCGGATGTTCCGCAATCGAGATCGTGTTGTAAGGGCCAATCTTTTCGTAGCGAAAGCCAAGTTCTTCGCCGATCGCTTTCAGGTCGAGCGGCTCAGGCGCGTCGCCAGCTTGACCGATCGATGCGTTGCTGTCGTAGATCGCTTTTTCGTTGAAATAACGACGCATCTTTGAATCCAGTTCCATGACAGACGTTTCCATTCGCTTCAATGCCTTCGGGACCGCTAATGAGTTCGCGATCTGATCTCGGACGTCTTCAAAGGATTCGGTTTTTGGCTGTTCCGTTTCCGTTTCAGCTGCATCTTCCGTTTCCGTTACGTCTTCCGTTTCGGCTGTGTCGTCTGTTTCGGCTACAACTTCCGTTTCGGCTGTGTCCATTTCAGCTTCTGTGTCCGTTTCAGCTTCTAATTCGTCAGCCCCGGCTTCAGGTTGGTCTGTATTGGGCTGTTCCGCTTCGGCTTCCTCCGCTGGATTATCCGTCGCTTCTTCGTCCTGCATTGCAACCAAACGAACGCCATTGGAGGAGCTAAACCGATCCATTCTCGATTGGTCTTCCTCGGCTGGTTCTTCAACAGCCGGTTCTTCCACAGCTGATTCTTCCACAGCTGGTTCTTCCACAGCTGATTCTTCAACAGCGGGTTCTTCCACAACGGGTTCTTCCACAGCGGGTTCTTCCACAGATGATTCTTCCATTGCGGGTTCTTCCACAGCGGGTTCTTCAACAACGGATTCTTCAACAGATGATTCTTCCATTACTGGTTCTTCCACAACGGATTCTTCCACAACGGATTCTTCAACAGATGATTCTTCCACAGCTGATTCTTCAACAGATGGGTCTTCCGTTGCGGGTTCTTCCGTTGCGGGTTCTTCCGTTTCCAAGTCATCGGACATGGCAGCATCGGCTGCAGCCTCCGCTTCAGGCAATTGGAAATCGCCGCCCTTCAGACGCCGCTCGTATTCAGCACGCAATTCCTCTTCGGAAAACTTTGCTGCTTCCTCATCAATGAATTCTTGGATATCAGCAGCGAGATATTCGAACTCAGCAGAATACCGACGATGGAAGCCTGGTTCAGGCGATTGTTCGCTCGAATCGCGATCTTTGCCCTCGTCGTAAACCTTTTTGATCTCGGACTCCGTTGGAGAGTCGTCGGTTTCATCCAAGTAGTCACGTACCAAGATTGGGTAGACGTTGACGGTCGCTTCTTGGTTGAGTTTCAGAAAACTCTGCCATTGTTCGGCAGGCGTCATGATCGGCATTTGTCCCATCGCAACGGTGGCAAAGCCGGCTCGTTGGTACAAATCGGCCAACAAATGGGTTCGCAATTGCTCGTACAAATGGATTCGCCCCATGCGGTTTTGCGTGCTTTCCATCAAGTAGGCATCGATTTCACCGTCGCTCAACATGCCGTCGGTGAAGGAGGCCAACCAAGATCCGATTGCCGCATCGTCGAGTTCGAGTCCTGCCTTTTTAGCTTCGGCTGCAAACTGCAGCGTGCGAACGGACAAGCGGTCGTCGGGCGTTTCACTAATGCCAAGCGAAGTGACTTGTTTGTTTTCGGCGTCGTAGCGAAATCCGGGGGTCTTCGGCATCCCGCCGCGGCGAATCGTCTCTTCGGCCAATTCACGTAGAAAGCGAACGGTCGATCCATGATTGCGGGTCAGGTACGCGACTCGCGATTCGGAGAACGACTTTCCGTCAAACGTTGCCACCATGACTTGGTCACCGGCACCTTGATTTCGCTGCAAATAGGTCTGCAGCGCGGGCAGAACCACAAAGGAGAACATCGCCAGACCGATCAAGACCACCATCAGCGGCTTCAGATTTCGGCGAAAAATTTCAAACGGACTGTTATTCATGACCAATTCTTTCTCGTGTCGGTGCGGAGAAGCCGTTTTTCGTGCATTCCGCGTGAATGTCTAGCAAAATGTTTTTTTTGATTTTTTCTTCAAAATGACGTGTTTTCGTGACTCAAATAGGCGCTGTTGTCACATCAGTGATCTTGACAACTTGCCCAACTCGACCAACTCTCTGGTTCAGAACCAGTGAAGATCCAGGATTTTGTAATTCGTTTGCGATTCGTTTCCAAGAAGATAGAGAGCGTATCGCCCGCTAAATTCCAGGGTCAAGGCTAGATTCCCTTAAAAAATGTTCACTCTGTCAATAAGTCACCCATCAACCCGCATCAATTCTGAATGGCTAAAAGCACGAGCAAGAGCTTGGTGATTGTCGAATCACCCGCAAAAGCACGCACTATCTCGAAGTATCTGGGCAAAGACTACCAAGTCGAAGCGAGTATCGGCCACATCCGTGATTTGCCGGGAGGCGCCAAAGAGGTCCCCGAAAAATACAAAAAAGAACCGTGGGCCTACCTGGGCGTCAACACGGATAACGACTTCGAGCCTATTTATATCGTGCCAGCCGATAAGAAAAAACAGGTCAACAAATTAAAAGAAGCCCTCAAGGGTGCCGACCAACTCTATCTGGCGACCGATGAAGACCGCGAAGGAGAAGCGATCAGTTGGCATTTGCAGGAGATTCTTAAGCCCAAAGTGCCAGTCCATCGGCTCGTTTTTCACGAAATCACCAAGGAAGCGATCGAGCACGCGATCCAAACCCCTCGCCAAATCGACGCGGGGCTCGTCGACGCCCAAGAAACACGGCGGATTTTGGACCGGCTCTACGGATACGACGTCTCCCAATTGCTTTGGAAAAAAGTCGGTCGTGGGCTAAGTGCCGGACGAGTTCAAAGCGTTGCGGTTCGCTTGATCGTTGAACGTGAACGCGAGCGGATCGCGTTCCACGATGCCACATACTGGGACTTGGAAGCCGCGTTCGCAACCGTCCGTGGCGAATCGTTCACCGCCACTCTGACCTCGGTCGAAGGCCGAAAAATCCCCTCGGGCAAAGATTTCGATTCGACCAATGGGAAATTAAAAAATCCAGATTTGCTGCAAATGGATCAGACGGCCGCGAGCGAGCTGGCCGAACGCCTTCGTGGAGCCGATTTCAAAGTCACAAACGTCGAAGTCAAACCGTTTACCGAACGACCCAAAGCACCGTTTACGACCAGTACGCTGCAGCAAGAAGCGAACCGAAAACTCGGCTTCACCGCGCGCCGTGCGATGCAGGCAGCCCAGCGACTCTACGAGAACGGTTACATCACTTACATGCGTACCGACTCGACCACGCTCAGTAACGAGGCGATCGGTGCGGCACGTGAATTGGTCAAGAGCGAGTATGGTGACTCGTTCTTGCACCCGACCGTCCGCGTGTACGCTGGAAAAGTCAAAAACGCTCAGGAGGCTCACGAGGCGATCCGGCCGGCTGGAACCCCTTTCAAAGTCCCGCAAGCGGTTCGCGGGGAACTCGATAGCGACCAATACCGCTTGTTCGAACTGATCTGGAAACGAACCGTCGCTTGCCAAATGGCAGACGCCAAGAAACAACGAATTGCGGTTACCATCGAAGGTGGCGGAGCGGTGTTTACAGCATCGGGAACCAGTATTCTGTTCGAAGGCTTCTTGCGTGCCTATGTCGAGGGCAGCGATGATCCCGAAGCCGAATTGGCGAACAAAGAACGATTGCTTCCGGCGATGAACGAGAACGATTCGCTAAAGGTCGACCAGCTTGATCCCAAGAGTCATACGACACAGCCACCCGCACGCTATAGCGAGGCGGCGCTCACCCGGACTCTTGAAGAAAAAGGGATCGGACGCCCCAGTACATTTGCCTCGATTATTGACACGATCCAAAAGCGGGACTACGTCTACAAAAAAGGAACGGCGCTGGTCCCGAGCTGGACCGCTTTTAGCGTTATTCGTCTACTGGAAACGCACTTTGGACCGCTCGTCGATTACGAGTTCACTGCCCAAATGGAAGACTTCCTCGATACGATTAGCCGCAAAGAAGCGGAGCGACTCGAATACCTGCAACGCTTCTATTTCGGTGACGGTAGCGACGCTAAGCTCGAACATGTGGCCGGCAGCCCGATCGGCTTGAAACCACGCCTCGAAAGCAAGGTCGAAGAGATTGATCCACGGACGACGGCGAAGTTTTCGCTCGGCACACCCACCGAAGGCGAGCATCGCGAAGAGGTGTTTGTACGCGTCGGAAAGTATGGCCCATTTATCGAACAAGGCGAGCGACGCGGTTCGATCCCCGATGGCTTAGCCCCCGACGAAATGAACATGGAAAAGGCACTCGAATTGATCGAGCAAAGCCAAGTCGAAGACGAACCAATCGGCATCCACCCCGAAACACAAAAGCCGATCTACGTCAAAGTCGGACGCTTCGGACCCTATATCCAACTCGGCGAAAATGACGACGAGGAAAAACGAAATCAATCGCTGTTGCAAGGCATGGAAGTCGCCGATTTGACGCTGGAAATGGCCTGTAAGTTGTTGGAGCTACCACGCACGTTGGGTGTGAATCCGGAGAACAACGAGCCCGTACAAGCGTTCGATGGCCGCTATGGACCCTACGTGAAATGCGAAAAGGAAACGCGCTCCTTACCCGCCGGAGTATCGCCACTCGAAGTCACCTTTGACGAAGCGATCGCACTGCTGAAGCAACCGAAAACAAGAGGTCGCCGCGGAGCACCGAAAGAGCCGCTGCGGATGTTCGAAAAGCCGTCTCCAATCACCGAACAAGAGGTCAAAATCTTGGACGGACGCTTCGGGCCGTATGTCACCGATGGCGAAACAAATGCGTCGTTGCGCAAAGGAATGGAACCGAAAGAGATGACGTTCGAAGCGGCACTCGACCTGCTAGCCGAACGAGCTGCGAAGGGGCCAACCAAGAAAAAGAAGAAAAAGAAGGCAGCGAAAAAGAAGACGGCAAAGAAAGCGACGAAAAAGAAAGCGGCCAAGAAAAAAACCACCAAAAAGAAAGGCGTTGTAAAAAAAGGGACAGTCAAAAAAGGGTAGTCTTGTAGACGGTCTTCAAGAAGTCGCTCGTCCACAAGAACACGGATCGACTAGGCCAGAGGCCGATACATGAACGACCGGGGCCGTCAGGGCCCCGGAAGCTTGCATTAGCGATCTTCAAGCCCAGAGGGCGACACATTCAATCTTCCCTACTCCCAAAGATACTGCGGATCAAACTCGACTTCATGATCCTGCAACATCTTGAGAAACTCCTCTTTGTAGGTCCGCTTTCGATGATGCTCCAATTGGCGATCAATGTAACCGATGACATCAGCGGCCTTTGAGGGACTTACCGTGAACGCACCATACCCGTCCTGCCAACGAAACTTCAAAATCGCATCGCGACTTTCGTTGATATGTTTACTGGTGTTGGCTTTCAGCCTACCGACAAAATCGGCAACGGCAATTTTGGCTGGGATACGTACCAATAAATGTGCATGATCGAAGTAACCACCGATCCGCAAAGCGTGTCCCTCCAAGTTCGTACAGACGCCTGCCATGTAGGTCCATACATGATCACGAAAAAGATTGTCTTGCAACAGCAGCCGGCGTTCTTTCGTGCTGAAGACGATGTGATAGAGAAGCTGTTGATGTGAAGCCATAACGGAGTCCCTTGGGGAATGATGTGTCGGCCTCCGGCCTTGGGGGTACGCGTACGCGAGCTTGAGTCCGGTGGTTTACACCACCGGCAAGGATGTGTCGGCCTCTGGCCTTAGGGGTATGGGAGCTTGAGTCCGGTGGTTTACACCACCGGCAAGGATGTGTCGGCCTCCGGCCTTGGGGGGGTATGGGAGTTTGAGTCGGTGGTTTACACCACTGGCAACGATGTGTCGGCCTCCGGCCTTGGGGGTATGGGAGCTTGAGTCCGGTGGTTTACACCACCGGCAAGGATGTGTCGGCCTCCGGCCTTGGGGATACGGGAGTTTGAGTCCGGTGGTTTACACCACCGGCAACGATGTGTCGGCCTCTGGCCTTGGTGACCTGGGTGTTCTACTTGGTGGCCTGCCCTCTATGCGGGCGGAAGCGATATGTCAGCTCCATGGCCAAGTTCTTATCGATTTGTTCGAGAGTCGTTGTTGTTTCAGCCCAGAGGGCGACACATAAACTGCCGGGGTCGTCAGGCCCCGGAAACTTGCTAGTTTTTTTCCCTAGCCCAGAGGGCGACACATTTCCATCTTCAATTCTACCAGAGATCGTGCGGAACCCACTGACATCTTGATCGCGGAGAAGCTGTTGAGGCGAAGCCATAACGGAGTTCATTGGGTAATATGTGTCGGCCTCTGGCCTTGGAGGTATGGGAGCTTGAGTCCGGTGGTTTACACCACCGGCAAAAATGTGTCGGCCTCTGGCCTTAGGGGTATTGGGACCTTGAGTCCGGTGGTTTACACCACCGGCAAGGATGTGTCGGCCTCTGGCCTTAGGGGTATGGGAGCTTGAGTCCGGTGGTTTACACCACCGGCAAAAATGTGTCGGCCTCTGGCCTTAGGGGGTATTGGGAGCTTGAGTCCGGTGGTTTACACCACCGGCAAGGATGTGTCGGCCTCCGGCCTTGGGGGTATGGGAGCTTGAGTCCGGTGGTTTACACCACCGGCAAGGATGTGTCGGCCTCTGGCCTTGGGGGTACGGGAGTTTGAGTCCGGTGGTTTACACCACCGACAAGGATGTGTCGGCCTCCGGCCTTGGGGGGTATTGGGAGCTTGAGTCCGGTGGTTTACACCACCGGCAAGGATGTGTCGGCCTCCGGCCTTAGGGCATGGGAGTTTGAGTCGGTGGTTTACACCACCGGCAACGATGTGTCGGCCTCCGGCCTTGGGGGTACGGGAGTTTGAGTCCGGTGGTTTACACCACCGGCAAGGATGTGTCGGCCTCTGGCCTTGGTGACCTGGGTGTTCTACTTGGTGGCCTGCCCTCTATGCGGGCGGAAGCGATATGTCAGCTCCATGGCCAAGTTCTTATCGATTTGTTCGAGAGTCGTTGTTGTTTCAGCCCAGAGGGCGACACATAAACTGCCGGGGTCGTCAGGCCCCGGAAACTTGCTAGTTTTTTTCCCTAGCCCAGAGGGCGACACATTTCCATCTTCAATTCTACAAGAGATCGTGCGGAACCCACTGACATCTTGATCGCGACGAAGCTGTTGATGCGAAGCCATAACGGAGTTCATTGGGAAATATGTGTCGGCCTCCGGCCTTGGGGGGTATTGGGACCTTGAGTCCGGTGGTTTACACCACCGGCAAGGATGTGTCGGCCTCTGGCCTTGGGGGTATGGGAGCTTGAGTCCGGTGGTTTACACCACCGGCAAGGATGTGTCGGCCTCCGGCCTTGGGGGTATGGGAGCTTGAGTCCGGTGGTTTACACCACCGGCAAGGATGTGTCGGCCTCTGGCCTTGGGGGGTATGGGAGCTTGAGTCCGGTGGTTTACACCACCGGCAAGGATGTGTCGGCCTCCGGCCTTGGGGGTACGGGAGTTTGAGTCCGGTGGTTTACACCACCGGCAACGATGTGTCGGCCTCTGGCCTTGGGGGTATGGGAGCTTGAGTCCGGTGGTTTACACCACCGGCAAGGATGTGTCGGCCTCTGGCCTTGGGGGGGGTATTGGGGGCTTGAGTCCGGTGGCTCATGCGATTGGGAGAAATGCGTCGGAAAACATAATCCTGCTTTAGAATTTGCAGATCCCGAGACCCAGCCAACAAAAAAAAGGCGTTCTCCGAAATCGAAGAACGCCCTCTGGGTCATGAAGCATTGTCAAGCAAACTTGTTTGCAGGTTTGAATCGCTTAGAGCTCTTCGCCTTGCAAAACATACTCTGGCCAAGGCACATCGCTGCTCTTACCGCGAGGTGTCAAAAGCGCTTGGTAAACTCGGTAATCGATCGAATCCGCGATAAACCGCGATCCTCCATCCGCCATCGAAACGTTCACGCCATCAACGTGTGCCGAGGACGGACGAGCCAAGTCGGCAGCGTTTGCTGCACTCATCGTAAGAGTGAACCGATCATTCGTGCCGTCTCCACCATTGATCCGGTGCAGGGGAAAATCATTGATATCGCCTGGCACATAGCCCTCGTGATTCCAGGAGATACTGGCGGCAGGGTCAATGTCTTCGTAGTGCCAAACCATACCTTGACCGTATGGAGCATTAGCAAGGGTGTTCAAGGCAGCTGTTGCAGTCGGATCTTGAAGCGTTGCCGACTCACTGAATCCGACGCGATTCCAGGGAAGCGCTTGAACGTTTTCTGAGAACAACAAGGTATTGCCAAATCCATCCTTGAAGTCGTCAAGACGAACCGCAGGTCCCGCCGGACGATCGGTCCGGGGGAACTTATTATTGAAAGCTCCATTCGCCCGTTTTTGAGAATCCAAAAACGAAACGCCGGTACCGGGACCGGAAACCGGGGCGGCCAACGCACCGACCATACCATTGTTTGCGATATAGCTGTTCTTAGCGAACGCACCTACCGAAACGGGGTTACTACCACATTGCATAATTGCCAAGTTCGGCGTGGACAGTTGATGATATCCATTGTCTCCGCCATTTGGGGTTGTGCCGTTTTCAAGGAGTGGATACCGATCTTCGGTCCAGCGTTCGTAGGTCGGCTGGGCATCAAGCCATGGCAACAGTGCAACGACCCAAGTGCCTAGCTTTGTGTGAGCTGGCACGAGCGAATTGTCTGGATCCGCAGGGTCCAACGCCCCAGTTCCGCCTGCGTAGTTCCCAAAACTTTGGATGTACCCAGGCAATTCCTTTTTCGTGTTTTCGTACTGGATGGCTGCCACAGCCAAGTTTTTTAGCTGGGTATTGCATTGGTTTCGACGCGCGGTTTCTCGCGCCGCATTAATCGCAGGCAGCAATAGCCCCATCAAGATGCCAATGATGGTAATGACCACCAATAGCTCGACGAGAGTAAAACCGATATTTTGACGCTTCATGACACACTCCGAGAGAAAAGATGTTTGTAAGGTGCTCGACTAGATCATTATCACCATGATAGCGATGTCTTGCAAACCCGTTCATTACAAAACCATAGGAAACACTCGTTTTTTTGAGTGTTTCCGCCTCTTTATTACGCGTGATCCATCCAACTTTCCCGCCAGGCGTTTTTCTTTTCGGACCGAGCGGGACCTTTTGCAGCCGTTTATTTCCTATTACCTCGATTAGCATTGCAGCGAAGCCACCTTAAGTAAGGATCTGGTTTTCTATCGCCGCGCAACTATCCTATTGGTTTGCAGAGAAACGATCCGCCTGTTTTTCGCAACCCAAAGCGTAAGCGGGGGGGGAGAGTTGCCTCGCTTAAGCATCGGGTTTTGATTCATTCGGGCTACAAGCAATCCTGGGCTAAAGACCGGATGGCAACCGAACCGCTAGCCCCGAGGGCGACACATTGTGATCAAGTGTCGGCCTCCGGCCTGCGGCGGCTTAATCGGCTTAATCGCCTTTGATCCGGTGGCTCACGCCACCGGCAAGGATATGTCGGCCTCCGGCCTGAAACAATGCTGCTATTTCAGCAGTCTCTACCGGGGCTTGTTTTGCGAATGGGTGCCTATAGGCTACCGCGCCTCCAACTCCCAACCCCCAACTCCCAACTCCCAACTCCCAACTCCCAACTCCCAACTCCCAACTCCCAACTCCCAACTCCCAACTCCCAACTCCCGTTGATCTACCTCGACTATAACCGCACGACGCCGCTTGCTCCTTCGGTCCTTGAAGCGATGCAGCCTTTTTGGATGACCCATTTCATGCTGCCAGGCCAAGAGCATGCTCAAGCACAAGCGGTGGGTGAGTCGCTCGAGCAGGCTCGCGAGTCGGTTGCAACCATGGTTGGTTGTGAATCGTTCGAAATCGTATTTACGGATGGGGGGACCGAGGCGAATAACCTGGCGGTCTTCGGCCAACTGGCATCCCCCCAGCAAAAAGGGGTTGGGCTAGGGCATGTTCTGATCAGTAGCCTCGAGCACGATTCGGTCATCGCCGCGGCTCGCCAAGCCGAATCGATGGGTTACGAGATCGAAACGTTTCCCTGTGAGGTCGATGGTGTCGTCGATCCGGAGCGTGTCAAGTCGATGTTGCGTGACAACACCCGCTTGGTATGCCTGCAATTGGCCAATCCTGTTCTGGGGACGCTCCAACCGGTACGGGAGGTCGCGGACATCTGCCACAATCGTGGGGTGCGTGTTCACTGCGACGCGAGCCAGGTGTTTGGGAAACTTCCCGTCGAGGTGACGCGTCTGCGGGTCGATACGATGTCGGTGAGCGGGCACAAGTTCTATGGCCCCAAAGGCAGTGGAGCGATCTACGTCCGCCGCGGCCTGCGACTGTCCCCGATACGCTTCGGGGAACCGCGTGAAATGGGACTGCGTGCGGGAGCCGAGAACGTTCCCGGGTGCATCGGTTTGGGAGCTGCCGCCAACTTGGCAAGTCGCTGTTCGAGCGAGGTCGCCGACAACTTTTATGAGCAGACCGCTCTCTTTCTCAATGGGCTAAATTCGTCCCTAAGGAAAGAGTGCGTTTTGCTTGCCGAAGACTCGGTGAGGATCGCCAACACACTCGCGATTGAGATGCCGTGTGAAGCATCGCGAATCCAAAAAGCGGCTCGCCAACTTGTCTTCGCCACCGCTCAATCGATCGAGCCGGCTGACGAGATGACTCGGTCGTTACAAGCGATCGGATGTAGCGAGGCGCAGATCCGCCGAACCATCCGTATCTCACTCGGCTGGACCACCAGTCGAGACGAGGTCCAGCGGGCAGCCAGCTTGTTAGCCGAAGCTTGCGACGGCATCTTGCCCTGACTGTCGCTCTGCGCTCCGACCGGAAAGCGTCCGCCGATTCGATTGGCTTGGCCTAGCTTTCGGGAAGGACATTTCGCTCCCAGGCACGAGTCCTCTACATGGGTGCGCTAGCAATCTCGTTGATCCATTGGGCCGCCCGACTGCATTGCTGGCGTAGTGGATCTTGTTAAAGATCCATCACGTCAGGGATCTTTGACAAGATCCACTACATCAGGGAACTTTGACAAGATCCACTACATCAGGGAACTTTGACAAGATCCACTACGTCAGGGAACTTTGACAAGATCCACTACATCAGGGATCTTTGACAAGATCCACTACATCAGGGATCTTTGACAAGATCCACTACCAAGATGCTACGCCTAAAGTCTGGACTCCCGCATTTTCTAGCTTGACGAACCCTTGACCTCCGCCCCGAAACTCTGGTTCGAGCGACTCCGTCGCGACACCCCCTCTAGTGGCAATTTCCTGACCATCGCCCCTCTGCCTTGCTTTTCGCGGTTCACCGAAAGCCCTGGCTCGCAATCAAGCCTTGATGCCAAATAGATTGCTTTCATTTTTCGCAAATCTTTTCCTTTTCGTTTTGCACTGCGTTTTGCTTGTCTTTTGAAGGGATAGCCGAATGCCTGCCAGAACAAGCCCGAGGTGGACACTTGGTGAATGCACACTGATCGGGTGCGCAATTTTTACGCACACGCCGACTGCCCGCTCTCTGTCAGCCCTGCTTAAAGACTGCGCAGCCCGCTAGCAATTGCTCTAAGTTGTTTTGCAAGCAACGTTTCCGATTTTCGGTTTGACGGCGGGTGAGGATGGCCGCAAACAACCGCCCACGGTGCTTTCGATGGCACCTTTCCACCGAGAAAAGGAATCTCTTTTGATGATGAATTCGACCCCTTCTACCCATGCTGCTGCAAACTCCCACGACGTCTCGAATCCGTCGAGCAAGCAATCTGCATCCGTAGAAAACCTCCGCTATGCTAGCGACCCCGCCCCCGATGAAGTTGGCAGCATTGCCCCCCGCTTAGGAATCGCTCCTGCGGAGGATCGTGCGATCCCTGTCGAGCGTCGAGGTCGTGAGGTATTGCGGTTGGCCGAAGAGGCGTTCGCCAAGACCGGCAGTTGGGTGGTTTTCTATCGCGAGATGTTAGGTGTGGATGGCGTCGTCCGCCGACTATTTCCTGATACCGATTCGCTTCGCGAATTCGAGATGAGCGAAGAGTTCATGGAGCTACAAGAGATGGTGGCGGCAGTCCGTGGTCAAGATCCCTCGAAGAGCGATTCGGCAGAACCAGAGCGAATGATTACGATCCGGCTGCCGATGAGTTTGCATGAGGTTTTGAAAGCAGAGTCGGACGAGACCGATTTGAGCATCAACAAGCTTTGTATCAGCAAGCTGATTCAACCGATTGCGAGTCGTTTCGTGCCGCTGCAACAAGGCCGCCGGCGCGGTCGTCGACCTGGTCCACAAGGCCCTCGCAAGCAGGTCGTCACGACCCAAACCACAGCAGAGTAAGGGCGAGTATCACGCCGTTGGTTTCCATCTCGTTGACGAGTTACTTGAACGTGGCCTAACGCTTTGTCACCGCTTGATTTTTGGCTTGGCAAAAGGGTGGCTGGGGCATCTGGCCCCCGTAACCTGCGGCTGGAAGCCACAGCCACGAAAGGTTCTTCAACCTCATTCTTCGTTGTGACGACTCCCAGGCTAGAAGCCTGGGCCACATCCCGCCAGGAACAAATCAGCCATGCCGCAATCGGTTTCAACATTTAGCCTCGGGTCGATGATCCGGTCGGGGCTGCGTTTTCGCCTCCCCATCTCACTGGCGGTCGGTTTGGGCGTTGCTACGGCGACGGCGGTGATCGTCGGTGCGCTTCTGGTAGGCGATTCGATGCGCGGCAGTTTGCGGGAGTTGACGCTCGAGCGACTTGGAAAAACCGATTTCATGCTCGCGCCGGGGTCGTTTTTTGAACTTGATGACCTGCTAAGCCGTCGACCCGACGCGGCCGCATTGGCGTTCTTTCCTACCGGCGTGGCCGAGTATTCTCCCGACCCCGATACGGTCCATCGGGCTGGCAACGTCCAACTTATCGGCTGTGACGAACGGTTTTGGGAGCTTGGAAACGGTTCGAATCTGCCAGCGGCGTTTCCTGATGAGGAGGGCGTGGTACTAAACCAGTCGGCGGCTTCGGAACTAGGGGTTCGCCAAGGCGATTTGGTGACGATCCGATTGCCAGTCGAGGGGGCGGTGCCAGCCGACAGTCCGCTGGGACGGCGCGAACTCGAAAGCGAAGGCTTGCCCCGGATGAGCGTGCTCGACATCATTCCCGATCGAGGACTCGGTCGGTTTTCGGTCACCCCCAGTCAAGTGGCACCGATGAACGTCTATCTTAGCCGGAGTACCGTATGCGACGTCCTCGATCGCAGCGGGCAAGCCAACATGGTGCTGTTTCCCACTCCCGTCGAGTTGTCCGACTTGAATCTAAAGCTGAGCACGCTGGGGCTGAAGCTAAAACGGAATCGCCAAGCGGCGATAACCGAAGCAACAGCGGACGACGCCGACCCGAATACGGAGTTTGTGTTTGACTACTACTCACTGACTTCCGAACAATTGCTGCTCCCTGAAGCGGTCGTCGAAAAGGTCACCAGCGGACTCGATAATGGCCGGGTGACCGTTTCAAACACGTATTTGGCCAACGCGATCGAGCGGCTTGATGAGTCGGGACGCGTCCTTCAAACGGTGCCGTATAGCATCATTACAGCGATCGATTCCTCGTCCACGCTGCCGCTCGACTACCAGCCCCCGTCGGAGTCGCCCCCGTCGGAGTCGCTCGTTCCTGTCGTGCTGAACGACTGGACGGCAAGACGACTGGAAGCAAAAGTCGGCACACGGCTACGTTTCTCCTATTACGAACCTGAAGTTGAAAAGGGTGTGGAGGTTGAACGCACCTTCTCGGCGGTCGTTACCGATATCGTACCGATCACCGAACCGGCGCGCCCCTACCGGCGGAACCGTGAAGCGGTTTTCGATAAATCACCCACCGTCTACAACGATCCTGGATTGACACCCACGGTTCCTGGTGTCACGGACCAAGATTCGATCAACGATTGGGACCTGCCGTTCCAGCTTGTGCGCAAGATCACACCGGATGACGACGCATATTGGAACCATTACCGCTTGACGCCCAAGGCGTTCTTGCCCCTTGCCGATGGGCAACGTTTGTTCGGCAGCCGGTTTGGCAAGGCGACGGGGCTTCGCATTGAGAGGCTCGAGGGGGAAAGCGAAGCAGAGCTCAGCAAATTGATTCTCGAGGCTGTACGACCATCGCTTGCGGAATTGGGATGGATCGTGCGTCCGATCCGCAGCGAACAACTCGCTGCGTCAAAAGGAACGACTCCCTTCGACGCATTGTTCTTGTCACTCAGTTTCTTTGTCATCTTATCGGCGATCATGTTGATTGCCATGCTGTTTCGTCTCGGATTGACCTCCAGACTTCGCGAGCTGGGAACGTTGTTGGCGATTGGTTGGAATCCGTCGCGAGTCGGGCGGCTCGTGCTTGGCGAGGGCGGTATCGTCGCCGCGTTTGGTGTCATCGTCGGTATTTTTGGAGGGATTGGCTATGCAATGTTTGTTTTGTGGAGCCTGCGTTCATGGTGGGTCGGTGCGGTCACCGTACCGTTTTTGACGTTTCATTGGACAGCCACCAGTATTCTGGTGGGAGGACTCGTGAGTTGGGGCGTTTCGTTCGTAACGATTTGGTTTACCGTGCGATCCATCGTCCGAGTTGATGCCCAGCGATTGTTAGCAGGACGAGACGACGAGTCTGGATCAGACAAGAAAAATCGCAAGGGGGGTCAATCGGGCCAACTTTCCAAGTTCAATCTTATCGCGATCGGTTTGTCCATCACCGCATGCGCCGCTGCGGCGATGGGTGCGGTCAAGGGAGGCCAGGCAGCAGCAGGCGGGTTTGTCGGAGGCGGGATGATGCTTCTGATTGCCGCAATGACTGTCGTCTACGGCTGGCTCAGTCGACCGCGCCGAATCGGGGCTGCAAACAAGAAAAGCCCGAGCAAACAATCGTTTTCGCTCTCTTCATTGGCTGCCCGTAACGCGTCGCGGCATCCACTGCGCAGCACGCTGACGATTGGCTTGATGGCGACGGCGGCGTTTTTGATTATCGCTATGAATGCATTTCAACTACAGCCGACGGAAAAGGGGACGGGGGGATTTGATTTAATCGCCCAGACGGCTCAGCCAATCTATCGTGATTTGGCAAACCGGCAAATTCAAACCGAGTTACTCGGAACCGATGGGGAGTTGCTTTCTTCGGCAATCGTTTGCCCACTTCGGCTGCGTCTTGGGCAAGACGCTAGCTGCAATAACTTGTATCAAGCGACGGCCCCGACGGTGGTCGGGATTCCTGAATCCTTCTCGCAAACCATGATCGAGCATCCGGACCGATTGCCTGATTTTGAGTGGGCCAGCTATCAATCGGACGCCAATGACCAATCGGAATGTCACTGGCAATTGCTGCAAACGACTGCAACTGGCACAGCCGACGATCCGCTTCCCGTGGTGATCGATCTGGGTACCGCGATGTGGAGTTTGCAGTTACGAGGTGGTGTCGGCGAAGTCACATCGTTCGAGTTCGAGCCAGGCAAACCGATCTATTTTCAAGTGGTAGGTTTGCTCTCCAATTCGCTACTGCAAGGCCGTTTGATGATTGGCGAACAGAACTTTGAAACCGTTTTTCCCGAGATTAGTGGTTACCGATTGTTTCTGATCGATTCGGGAGAAACGAATGCTGATCCGATCGCTTCGCTACTCGAGCGAAAACTAGGGGATGTTGGCATGGATGCATCACAGACCCGCGACGTGTTGGCTGGATTGCTGGCCGTTCAAAATACGTATTTGAGGACGTTTCAAAGTCTCGGTGCTCTGGGGTTGTTGCTCGGAACAATCGGTTTGGCAATCGCCCAATTGCGGAGCGTCCTCGACCGCCGTGGCGAGTTGGCTGTGATGCGAGCGGTCGGGTTTACACGCAGGCGGCTTGCCAACATGGTGATGCGAGAAACAGCGGTCCTACTGATGATCGGGATTGGCTGTGGTTCTCTCTGTGCAATCTTGGCGGTATTGCCATACGGGATCGTCAGCGGCATGAACCCGCCATGGGCTGGGCCACTCATCATTGTCCTCGGCATCATGTTTTTCGGAATGCTATCGGGATTGATTGCCGTACGCCAGGTCGTTCGCATGCCGCTATTAGAATCGCTGCGAGGACAATAGCACTCGTCAACATTATCGGGAAGCTAAATCCATTGCAAATTGATTCTGTCCGATCGCGGCGATCTAAGTGTGATACCCGCTCATTCTGTTCGAGAGGCAAATCGATTTTGCAATCGCCCGACCGGGGCCTACCCCCCGGAAATACGAAATGACAGCGAAACTTTTCGACCTTGTGACGAAGTCGCGAAAAACATTATGACCTAGTCTTTCGCTACCGAACGTCTTTTTTGAACGTCTTTTTTGAACAAAGAGTTGGCACCATGAGATCGCAACCGAGAACTCGTCGATTTCTCCTGTTTACCGCGTTTTTACTGGTTTTATCCCCTAGTGAAACTGTGATTCTTGCCGATTCTCCCCAAACCGATGACGGCAGTGTTGCGAGTGAGCCGTTTGTGGTTTTTGTAGCTCAAGAGGAAGCGTACACACGCTGTGGACCGTCGAACGAGTTTTACCGAACGGACCCACTGCGCTACGGCCAAGAATTAGAAGTTTATGTCGAAACGGTTGACGGCTGGCTCGGCGTTCGGCCACCTGAGAACAGTTTTTGTTGGATTCCCGCCGATGATGTTGAATTGTCGTCCGATGGCGAGACGGCGGTCGTTATCGAGGACGGAACCGTTTCCTGGATCGGCACGCATCTGGGACGCGCCCGCCAATACCGCTGGCAAGTCCAATTGGCCAAGGGCGAACCGATCACGATCATTGGACGCAGCGAGCGTGAAGGCCCTGATGGCCCACGTTTGTGGTTCCGAACGGTCCCACCGTCAGGCGAATTTCGCTGGGTCCACAGCAACCAAGTTGTCCCGAATGCCGAGGCCCTGGTTGCCGCCGTTCGAGAACAGACAACCAATGAAATCGAGTTTTTGCCTGGCGAGAAAACGATCGCAAAACCGAACCGCCCCCGCATGGCCGATCGCGTGGCCGATACCGAACCCATCGACGACTTCGATAAGATCCGCACGGCTTCCAACAACCAAACAAAAGAGTCGTCCCGGCGGCGTGAACGCAATACCGAACTGGAACCAATCGCATACGATGATATTCCGAGACTAAAAAGTGCACCGCTGCCTGCCGGTCAAACGCACCCGAATTTGAACCAACCGATCGGTAGCGGCCTACGCCCCTCGGCTCCGGTAACTCACTCATCCAGTGCCCAGGAAACGACTCTTGCTCAACCGTCCCTCGCGTCGGCAGAATTCATTGGTCGCCCACGGATCAAGGATATTGATGAGGACGTTCGGCAAATGAGTGATTCACTGCTCGATTCCACTGTTGGCAATGCCTCGGCAGCACCGAGTGATTTGGCACAAGCCAACGACAGCAATTGGGTGATTGGTTCAAAACGAGATCGCGGCCAGTATCCCGTCGCACAAGTCAGTGGAATCGCGCCGGTTGCTCATCCGACACTGGCGGTTGCGAGGATCGAATCGGAAGTACAGAACCAGACAGTGGAGCAACTAAATCTGACATTTTCTCGAATGATGGCCGCCAGTGCCTCGTCGGCGGAATTGGCTCCGCTTGCCAATCGTGCTCGCCAACTCGTTTCTTCCCAAGGGGATCAAGTTGTCGCTGGCCGCGCACGATTGCTGGCCGATCGCATCGAACAGTATCGCAGCATCGCCGATCGCCGAGAGGGGTCTGGAGTGGTGCAAGCCGCTGCGACGGAGTATCAACCGCCCACAATACCGTCACCCGCTCAACCCCGTGAGATTCCAACGCCACCAAACTTGGCGGTCCAAACAGGATTCTTGGTTCAAGTGTACTCGGCACGCAAAGACAGCCCTCCTTTCGCATTGACAGACAACCAAGGACGGACCATCGCTTATGCCAGTCCCTCGCCAGGCGTCAATCTGAGGATGCATCTAAATAGCGAGATCCAAGTTCGCGGTGTGCAAACCTATCTACGAGGCCTCAACACGCCGCATCTAATCGTCTCGGAAGTCTCGCGAAACATACAGTAAGGTTGGAGCCCAGGCTTTTGCCGCTTCAGACAGCTTACCCTGGCTCCTGGCTCCTGGCTCCTGGCTCCTGGCTCCTGGCTCCTGGCTCCTGGCTCCTGGCTCCTGGCTCCTGGCTCCTGGCCCCTGGCTCCTGGCTCCTGGCTCCTGGCTCCTGGCTCCTGGCTCCTGGTTCCTGGTTCCTGGTTCCTGGTTCCTGGCTCCTGGTTCCTGGCTCCTGGTTCCTGGTTCCCGACTGGGACACGATGGTGGGAGGCTCCCCGCCTCCTGAGTACAGCGTGCGGGGGCAGGATCCCTCAAACATCCCGAGACAAGGTGGGAACCTTGTAACGAGTTGCTGCGCACCAGCTCAGCTTGACGTACGTCGTCTCCTAGCAAGTTTCTCCTGACGTTTGCCAAGACGCCATGCTACCAATCCCCAAATGGCGGCAACGGGAATTGCATAGTAGTTGAGAGCCGACAAGCTTACGCCTATCCCTTGCAGACCGCGGAAAACTTGGCCTGCAATCGCATCGCCACCGCGCAGGACGACCGTGTCGATAAAGTTCTTTGATTTGTATTTCTGTTCCTTGCTAACGACCGTAAACAGGACCTCACGCGCTGGCACGGTAATTCCATAACCACAACCTCGCGAGACGACCACGAGCACCACCAAAACGCCCAGTGATGGATCGCGTGCAAGCAGTAGGAATCCGACGATGTAGACAATCGGTAGCAAAACCAAGGCAAACTGGGTCCCAAGTTTGCGTAGGACGATGCCCGCTACCACGGTCTGCATTACCAACGTGAAGAGTTGCGATCCTAAATCGAGTGAGGCAAATAGCTGGATTCGATCTGCGGTCGAATCGATCGAGCCTTCCACGATGTGAGCTTGTTGGAAATAGAGTTGCGTTCCCAATAGCTGAACGAAAAGCAAGAACAAGCAGATCATGGCTAGGTAGGATGATTTACCGACTTCCGCAATGCCGCTCAGTATGCCACCTCTTGTTCCACTCGGTTTACCGGGCAACGGATCTTCCCATTGAATCGGGTTCGCAGCGGCTAACCTTGGCGCATTTTTTTCCAATCTCCACGCGCAGGCGAGTCCAATCTCTATTAGAACAGCAGAAACGAGTAGAAGCGAACGGGTCTCTAGATAGGGCGCTGCAAACGTTGTCAGTAGCGATCCGGTAATCGCTCCACTGGTCCCTCCAGCGGCAATCAATCCGAACAAGCGTTTGCCTTGTTGGCTCGCGAACAGATCGGCTAGGACACTCCAAAAGACACTGGTGGCGAACAACGCAAAAACGTTGATCCAAATAAAGACGACTCGAGCCGTCCAAATGATCAGCCAATCGGATTCAAATTGCATCATCCCCCAAAACATCAGCAGACAGATGGCAAAGAAGTGATAGACGGTGCGCACAAGCCACCGGCGCGGCAAACGACTAACCAATGCCGAATAGATTGGTACAGCGACTAACATCGCCAAGAACGTCATCAAGAATAGATGCGGAAGTTGCTTCGTGCCACCTTCAATTCCCATCGCATCGCGAATCGGACGAAGCATAAAGTAGCTCAAGAGAATACAGAAGAACCATGCGAACGCCCACGCCACCGACGCTCGCTCATTCGCCGAGATATCAATGGCCCAACGCGATAGGAACCTGGGATTTGTGGGCGGGGTTTTTGTCATGTGTTGGTTGGTCGTAAAATCGTTTTCGTTCAGGAGGATCACGTTAAGCGAGTGCTTTGTCACAACGAAGATGGAAACACTTGCTAAGGCAATTGATCCTATACGAAGTGTGGGTCGTTGGGCACGCGGGTACACGAATGGGACACGAATGATCGACACTTTCCGCTCAGCGAGCAGAGCGACCTAGCGACGGCGTCTTGAGTGAAAACATGATAAGATGTGAAAAACTCAAAGGACGGCGAATTCGAACATGCCCCCCGAAAACTTCTTGCTCCCGGAAAACCATGTACCACGTGAAGCATGGATGCTGCGCATCACGGACCCGCCGGCAAACGATCGTATTTCCGTAAAGAGCTTTATTTTTGGCGTTGGCGGTTTGGCGAGTGGGCTGTTTTTGATGGCCTTCATCCTACCGTTGGTTGGTTCATTTTTGCTTTCTGACTGGGACTTTGATGACCAACTGGGTAGTCGTCTGCTGGTCAATCAATTCGTCGCGGGGCCGCTATTGGCAATGTTTGCTCTTTGTACGGTAGCGCCGGTTTTGTGGCATGGTTCCGTGATGATTCGTTTTGCGGCTGCCATCGCCGCCATCGCGATCCCTTGCCTGATCCTGATTGAATTCTACGATCAAACCAGTTACCAGGTGTTATCCGATGCGTTGCTGGCCGGTGCCGGGATCTTTTTCTTTGCATGCGCTGCCGTGGCGATTTTCTATCAATGGTGGACACCATGGTCGCTATCTCCTTTTTGCAGCCATCTGGATCCGATTCGACCGATGGGGATTCGCGCGATAATCGAACTGACGTTTGTCGTTGCCATCGGGTGTGTGATCGTCGGAACGAATAGGTCTGAAGAGATCGCAACGATTTTCTTGATCAGCTCCGTCGCTGGGGTGATGCTCGGTGCCATTGCGATTATGACGTCGCATGTTTTGCTCCAGCGTCGCCGCGTCAAAAGATCGTACATCGCTGCCTTGGTCACGCTATCTTTTATTGTCACATTTCTAGGCAATGCGTTGATGGCGTTTTCGGATTCCAATTCAAACCGGTTCACCCGCCCCTCGTTTGAAGAAAAATCGATGGCCGCGTTTTCCTACGCAGTGCTTGGTTGCGTTTTGCTGCTCTTCACTTTATGGTTTGGTACGAAATGGCTGAAGGCATGCGGATGGCAATTCATTTGCCGTAGAGAATTAGCGATCGACGAGTATCCGGTCGGTGCCTATTGTCTAACACCTGAGGAACGGCGCAAGAGAGAAGCGAGTCACTATTTGGCGGATTCGAGCCCATTGCGGGACTCGAAATCGTTTCCTGCAAATCTTGAAACCCCCATTTCGGCATGGGTGCTGCACCTCTTCGATTTGCCGAAGCACGCGTTGGTTTCAAGAACCAGTTTTATGTCGGGGCTTTTGGGGATCGCGTTCGCTCTGTTTTTCGTCGGTGGCATGCTGCCGATTTTGATGGAAATTGTCGAAAGCATATATGGCACTCGTCTGACTTACGTCGTGCAAATGCTCGTCGCTCAGAGTCTTGGTTTGCCAGTGTTCATCTTGCTTTGTTTAGCGACAACAGCCGCGATGTTTTGGTATGGTTCGTTGACAATGCGATTCGGTATGGCTTTGCTGATGGTTGTGCCTGGTTTTTTGACGTTCTTATTCTCCATGTCATTGTTTCAAAATGTGTCCGACATACCATCTACGATGTCTTCGGTGCTGCTTGCACAACTGCTCGCCGGAGCCACTGTCGCCATTTTGATCCAGTTTTGGACTCCGTGGACCTTAACCCATCTTCGTGATGCCGATTCACCTTTGCCGTCAACGGGAATTCAATCGATGATTGAGCTGACGGCAATCGCTGCAGTAAGTTTCACTCTATTCAAGTTGATTGATGTGATCGATTTGTATGAAGGACTGATTTTTTTTGCAGTCGTCGGTGTTTTGGGGACATCCGCTTGTACGCGAGCGATGATTGTTTTTCTTAGCAAAGAAAAGTGCGATCGACGGGCAATCGTATTGGCAATGCTTGTGGCCTATTTTCTGGCATTTGCGTTCAACGGATTTTTTGCGGTTGCGGAATTTGGATGGGATAGCATTAGGAATAATGTTATTCAAATCGCTCTTTTGGCACTCTACGGAGCCGCGATATTGTTCGGTACCGTTTGGGTCACTTTGGCCTGGCTCTCCGGTTGCGGTTGGCAATGCGTGAACCGGCGAAAGAGTGGGGTGTAGACACGGGACGCATGCGTTTGCTCAAGCCCCTCCATCAACAATCCGCCAAGCAACAAGCCTAGCCGACTAGATCTCCGTGATCGCAGCATAGACCCTTTTGCGAGTTCGTCCGATCCATAGAGTCACCGGAATTTCACCACAATCGCGGAGCTGACGAGACCATGTGGCGGGATCATGATCGGTACCGCGAACCTTCACCCGTTGCACTGAATAATTGCGACTCCGTAGCTCGCGACGCAGTTTCCGATTGTCGCAACTGCCGCTGTAGGCAACTTGCCCTACGATTGCCATCGGGATGTCTTTTGCGGATGCACCCAAGCCATCGCCCGTCAAGAATCCAGCTGGCCCTCCAAGTGTTTGAAGTTGATACTGCTGAGCGAAGGCCTCCGTTAAACCGGCCGCGCGAATCGCGGCATCGGGATCGACCATGATTTGCCCCGGTGCCGATGCGGGTTCGGTTTTCAACGACGGTCCACTCGGCGGTTGATCCGAACCGATTGAGAACGATTGAGCATTTCCTTCGAAGTCGACCGCAACAGCGGAAACACGATTGGCAAGCTGTCCTGCACGTTCCATGGCATTGCCGAGCAAAACCGTTTGTTCGCGAACGCTTCCGCTAAGGGAAATCCAGGACCGGTGGCTGACGTTGACTATCGATTCGGGTAACGCCGCCGCTGGGGCCATTTTGATGAGAGCGGCATCGGTGTTTTCCAATAATCGCATCGTCTGATCGAGCGTCGGCTTGTAATCCTCCGGACGAATGCTGCGGCCGTTCACCGATCGATTCTTTGACCTGTCCATCGCTCTTCGATCGGGGTCGATGTGAACCGAGACTCGATTCGGTAATGTCATCTGCGTCACATCCGCACCAACGACACTTGCGGTTGCCGTTGCTTGCATCTGAGAAAAAGTCCAATCGAGATTGGCTTGTGCAAATCGGATCAGGACAGGATCGACGTCGACAGCGACGATATTGGTTTGAGCATTTTCTGGTCGATCGAGCGTCTGTCGAGCGAAGCCGATTGAGTCGCCACCGACCCCACAGCAAAGGTCGTAAATCGTTCCGTTGCCGAGCCAAGTCGCCTTTAGTTTGGCCACCTGCCATGGAGTCGCTTGCTGAAGCGATTTTTCGGTGACCCACCAAATGCCGTCGCCGAATTTGCGTCTCGCTTTGATTTGCAGGTTAGCGGCCGCCAAACACTCATCAGCCAACTGGGTTCCGAATTGCTTTCGTATTCGTTCTACCAATTTTGGGCTTGGCGGCATCGATTCGATTAGTTCAGCAATCGTTTGCTGTGTCGGTTTCATCGTATCTCGATATTCAGGCGGCACGTCGTGCGAGTTGCTTGAGGACTCGCGGTGGGGGTTCGCGCCAACGACGATGCAGCCACCAATATTGTTCGATTGCTTTATCGATTGCGATCGCTAGGTTGTCATTGTACCACTGGGTCAGTGTCGTCACCGATGCACAGACGCCAAGCTCATCATCGAGTGGATCGGCGACCGCAACACAGCCCGCTTCGAACTTCATCGGTTTTCCAGCGACGCGAATCGTATAGCTGACCATCATCGGAGCACCTGAGGTGAGGGTAAACAGCGCGAGTGCTTTATGGCTCGATGCGGGGACGCCAAGAAAATGGACCCAACATCCTTTGGGTCCAGCGTGTTGGTCGGCCAACAGTGAGAGCGCTCCTCCGTTTTGAAGATGGCGATCGATCAGGGGTGCACAGCCCTCCTTATCGACCATCTTTTGTCCTTTTGCTTCTCGAAACCTCTCCACCCAACGATGCAAAAAGACATTGTCTAGTTTTCGAGCGATGGTCGTTGTGCTGAAGCCCATTAGTCCAAGCACGTATCCACCAAGTTCAAAGTTTCCGAAGTGGCCGGTAACATGAACCGTGGGGCGATCGCTTAGTAGATAGCCGAGGATTTGTCGATTGTCACGGAACGACATGTAGTCGCTCCAATTGGTGAGATGCAACCGCCGCTGGGCCCAAGCGATTTCACAGACCATCAAAAGCAGATGCCGCCACATTTCGAGCGACAAATTTTCTCGTGACGTTTCCGTCGCGTTTGGAAAAACCCGCCCCAGATTCTTGTCCGTTGCCGAACGGCGGATTTTCAGTGGTCCCGCAGCAGCCCAAGCGATACCATCTGCCATCGATTTGCCCATGTCGAGCGGCAACGTTTGGATGACGGAAACGAGCAGACGTACGATCACGTAGGCAAAAAAATCGATACCTAGAGCAAAATAGCGTTTGCTGGTGTTTTTTATTGCATCCATGTTCCAAAATCCAGTTTTCACTAGGCCGCAGAGGCGAGTGCTTTGTCACGCCGAAGAATCTTTCGTGGCGGTGGCTTCCAGCCGCAGTTTACTCGGGCAAGATGCCCAGCCACGATTCTGCCAAGCCTAAAATCAAGCGGTGACGAAGCACAAGGCATTTTTCGTTTAACCAACGGACGCGGTTAGGAACGCGGCTAATCGAGGGTGTCATTCACCTAATCCTACCAAAACGACCCCTCCCAATAGAAGTCCGATGTTTTCGTGGGCTGTTGCCGCGGGTGCGGGCTTGTCGGCTGGCCGTCCAATTGCGACGATAGGGCTTAACGTCGGAAACCAATCGGTGTTTTCGGTTCTGCATTCTCATTCGATCTCCCTTCTGTGCTTATGTCTGACAAATCAATGCAATCCTACGACGAACCGTGTGCCGTTATTCTGGCGGCCGGTAAAGGCACGCGGATGAAGAGCGATTTGCCGAAGGTTTTATGCCCCGTCGTCGGCCGAGCGATGATCCACTTTGTTCTCGATTCACTTGAAAAAGCGGGAATCAAACGCCAAATCGTCGTTGTTGGCTACGAGGCGGAAGCGGTCAAGCAGGAGTTAGCCAATCGCGAGGGCCAGATCGAATTTGTCATGCAAAATGAACAACTCGGCACCGGACACGCCGTCCAAATGTGCCGAGATGCCCTGCAGCTGCAAACAGGCCCGACGATGGTGGTTGCCGGAGATTCGCCACTGATTCAACCCACCAGCGTTAAAAAGGTGGTCGATCGCTTCAACGACACCAAGCCCGCTCTGTTACTGGCAACACTTGAAAAAGAGGACCCGACCGGGTTGGGGCGAATCGTTCGAGACGAATCGGGCCAGTTTCTGGAGATCGTCGAAGAGAAGGACGCCACAGAGGACCAACGCAAGATCCGCGAAGTGAACATGAGCACCTATCTGTTCAATACGCCCGACCTACTCGATGCGTTGTCCAACTTGCGTAACCAGAACAGTCAAAAAGAATACTATCTGACCGATTGCCCACGCTGGCTGCGGGAAGCGGGACGAGCGGTGGAGGCGATTGTTGCTTTGCAACCCTGTGAATCGCTTTCGATCAACAATCCCGAAGAACTACAATTAGTCGACCAAAAGATGCGATCGATGGGGTACACCTAAACCGATATGCGTGAACTAAAAATCTTTAGCGGGCGAGCCAATCAAGATCTGACCGATAAAATGTGTCAGCATCTGCATTTGGAACGAGCAAAAATTACGCTCGGCAAGTTTCCCGATGGCGAAAATTTCTGCAAGTTGGATGAGGACGTTCGCGGACGCGATGTCTTTTTGGTCCAACCAACCTGTCCGCCTGTGAACGACAACCTATTAGAGTTGTTAATCATGATTGACTGCTGCAAGCGTGCCAGTGCAGAACGAATCACGGCGGTCATTCCCTACTTTGGCTACGCTAGGCAAGATCGCAAGGATGAAGGGCGTGTGCCGATTACCGCTAAATTGGCGGCAAATATTATCACCCGAGCTGGCGCCGATCGCGTTCTGACAATGGATCTGCATGCTGCCCAAATCCAAGGCTTCTTTGACGTTCCGGTCGACCACCTCTATGCCGCTCCCGTCCTCAACGACCATTTTCTAGCGAAAGGGTATGCGGATGACGAAATCGTCGTCGTCAGTCCGGATGAGGGAAGTATCAAACGAGCCGTTGGCCATGGAAAACGACTTGGTGGTTCTTTGGCAATTGTCGACAAACGCCGAACCAGCGCTACCGAAGTGCGGCAAAGCACGATCATCGGCGGTCCCGTCGATGGAAAAGTGGCTCTCATGTTTGACGATATGATCAGTACCGCTGGATCGATTTGCGGTGCAGCTCGCTTGGTCCACCAAGCGGGAGCACGAGAAATCCACATCGCTTGCACACATGGAATTTTGTGCGGCCCGGCGATTGAACGAATTCGCGAAGCTCCGATCGACTCCATTGTTTTCACCGATTCAATCCCGGTCCCACCTGAAAAACAATTGCCCAATATGGTGCAACTCAGCGTCGCTCCGCTGTTGGCTGAGGCGATTAAGCGAATTCACCACGACCAATCGATTAGCGAACTGTTTCGAGAACGCTAATCGTACTAATCGTACTAATCGTAGGCGAGTCTCTCCGAGACTCGTAATCTCGTGCTTTGTATCTCGTGCTTTGTCAACATGAATCGTTTGGGTGGATCGGTTGGGATGCCCGGCAAGGCATCCCATTCGGTAGCCCAGCTACTCGGCTTGTTGGCGGGTACAACGTCACACAGTCGACCGCATGTTTCCAACGATAATCCGTTCTCGGCTAGCCATTTCAAAACAATGAAATAGCGACACCCTTGCAAGACGGCTAAGCCGACGAAATCATTGCTGCAAGAAAATTAACGCTTCATGACGCATCGAAAAACAACCCCGAGCGTTTCGTGGACGGCATACCGAAGCCCAAAAATATTCCAATATCAGCTTGAATCAACGCACCCAACGAGAGCGTGAAAAAAAAGCTCCACCGAAGAATCTGTGGGGTGATTCATCAATCCCAAGTACAGAATGATAGATTTTTCAGGCATCGCAGGGCAAAAAGAATGTTTTAGGTGCATCGGCAATCTGAAGTTCCAATACAAACCTCGGCAAAATAAGCCGTTTTATCGAGGCCAAGCGAGACGTGCTTCCCGCCCGGACATGCCGGAATGGCGTGGACTGAAGGAATTCTGAAACGTGTAACATCCTTCCGTCGAGCTTGTCTCGGCGGAGGAAACAAGTGGCGGCTACAAACCGCACGGCCGAAAGAGAAACGAACACAACACTTTGAACACCCGAGACATGCCAAATAAAATCTCGAGGGTTCGGGGGCTGGCCTCTGACCAGCCTATACTTTTACCCTAATCGTGATTTTAAGCTGTCTCACAGTCATTGACACATTCCGCAGAACTGCGGCTGGAAGCCCCAGCCACGTTACACCGCACCCTAAAGCTAAATCTGGACGAAGCACGATGGGGATACCTTTGGAGTTCTTCGTATTGGCGGTTGTGGTTTTTGGACACTCAGCGTCTCGGAGAGACGCTGCTACTAGGGTCAGCGCCTCGGAGAGACGCTGCTACTGGGTTAGCGTCTCGGAGAGACGCTGCTACTGGGTTTAGCGTCTCGGAGAGACGCTGCTACTGGGTTAGCGCCTCGGAGAGACGCTGCTACTGGGGTTAGCGTCTCGGAGAGACGCTGCTACTGGGTTGGTTGTGGATGATTTTTGATGACGTTTTGGTATCGCTCGATCACTTCCATGGGTAGTTCGTAGTCTTCTAGGTTTCCCGAGAGATACTTTTCGTAGCCGAGTAGGTCCATCATCCCGTGCCCACTTAAATTGAAGACGATCACCTTTTCTTTGCCCTCTTCCTTCGCCAGCTTTGCTTCGCGAATCGTCGCAGCGATTGCATGGTTGGTTTCAGGTGCTGGAATGATCCCTTCGGTTCTAGCAAACAAGATGCCTGATTCGAAGCATTCTTTTTGGTGCAAAGCGACCGCATCGATAAAACCAGCCTGCACGGCGGCACTCACAAGGGGCGCCATGCCGTGATAACGCAAACCCCCCGAGTGAATTGGCGCGGGAATGAACGTATGGCCGAGGCTGTGCATCGGCATTAGCGGTGTCATTTTCGCCACGTCACCATGATCGTATGTGAACGGAGCTTTGGTAAGGGTCGGGCATGACGTTGGCTCGGCCGCAACGACTTTGATTTTGTCGCCGTTGATGACATCGTGAATAAAAGGGAAAGCCAACCCAGCAAAATTGCTGCCACCGCCGGCACAACCGATAACCACATCCGGTTGCCGCTCGCCAAACTTCTTTAGTTGTTCCTTGGTTTCCAAACCGATTATGGATTGGTGCAACATGACGTGGTTTAGCACGCTGCCGAGAGCGTATCGGGTTTCGCCTTTCGGGTCCGTGACCGCTTGTTCGATCGCTTCGGAGATGGCGATGCCGAGAGATCCAGGTGTGTCGGGGAACTCTTGTAAGATTTGACGCCCCGCGTTTGTCTCGGGACTCGGACTTGGAACACAGGTTCCTCCCCATGTTTGCATCATCATCTTGCGAAATGGTTTCTGGTCGAAACTGACTCGGACCATGAACACTTTGCATTCCAAACCCAAAAGGGAACAGGCAAACGACAAAGCACTCCCCCATTGCCCAGCTCCCGTTTCCGTGGTGATCCGCTTGATACCGAATTGCTTGTTGTACCAAGCTTGAGCGACGGCGGTATTCGGCTTATGACTGCCGGCAGGCGAAACACTTTCGTTCTTGTAGTAGATCTTTGCTGGTGTATCGATTGCAGCTTCAAGTGCCGTTGCCCGGACGAGCGGCGTTGGCCGCCATCGGGCCAGCATTCCCATAATCTCGTCAGGGATATCGATCCAGCGTTCGGTGCTCATTTCCTGGTCGATGATATTCATCGGAAAGACCGGAGCAAGCATCTCGGGTGTAATCGGTTGAGAATCCGGCCCCAGATGAGGCTGCATCGGAACATCCGCGGCCAAGTTGTACCATTGGCGGGGCATTTCAGCGTCGGAGAGAAAGACCTTCTTTGAAGCGTTCATGAGTTAATCTACTTCTGGTGATTGACTTTTTGGCGAGAGAGGGGGGAGGGAGGTTTGTTGGGGGCAGCAAACTCAAAGTATGATTCTTGCGAAGAAATCGACTCCGCACAAGACACAGAAGTTTTTGTCCCGTTCGCCAACACCGCGAAGCTTTTTCCTGGCCAAACCGCGTGCCCATTTGGCTGCGCACTGAGCCCCCTCCAACCGAGCGGGACGATACCCACGTGGTTAAACAAAAAACAATCGCCATTGAGACTCCCCGCGATGGGGGAGGCTAGAAGTCGGAGTCGATGACTTCCTTCGACGCACGCGTCCCAAGAGCTCCCCACAAACCGTAGGGACTTATCGATCCTGGAGCACTCTCGCCAGTGCCCGACAACCAGACGTTGCCATGATGGACGTCCCCGGCCTCGATCGAGTCGGTAAGAAACTTGACAGCACCGTCGCCCATCACGACATGAGCCCCCCCTTGGTGGCGACTGCTGACCGTTACGGATCCGGTGCTGCTAGGCGATGCACCATCAAAACACAATTCTCGATTGGGTGGGAGTATTGTGGTGATGGCGTTGAACGCAGTTCCACTTGCTGCCCAGCGGAAACCACGGCCTTCATCGCTGGCGGCCAAGTTAGGCGGCGTCCCGGTGATCCAAAATTGAGGACGTGTTGGATCGACGAAACCTTCATGCTGACACAAATCAGGCTCCTCCATGACCGACTCACCACCCGCCGCATTGTTCAACGCTGGCATCGTGCGAATGTCTCGATCCCCCAAGTCGGTCGCAATCTCGCCCAGGATGATTGTACTGGAAAGCCCATCGAGTATGTCACGAAAACGCGTTCGATCATGTGAGATAAACGCACCGCGACATGCCGCTCGTGCTTGCTGAGCATGCGTGGCTAAATTGGCGAGCGTCAGGGTTGTATCCTGAACGATCCCCAACGGCCCTTGGTCCATGTAGTGAATCGAATCGCCTAAACAAGCTGCATAGTTCGTTCGTCCCATCGCTGGTAAACCACTCCCCGGATCACTAGGGCAACGCAACGTCGGCAAATCAGTCACCCAGGGACCATAACCGGTTTCATCCGTTTCAGGACCCATCGTAGGCCATGGGTTGGGAGTTCCTGTGGCATTGTTCATCGGGTTGCTGATCTGTTCCCACAACGCCTGTTGTTCGAAAAACGGTGTCAGGCCAACCCAGATCGAAAGGTCCATGCGGTTGGTCAAGTTGCTGCCGATCGGCGTTCCATCTACCCAAGTTCCCCCGCCATGCATTGGCAATTGATTGTAAGCGGAATGGTAGTTGTGAACCGATAGACCAAGTTGTTTCAGGTTGTTGCTACAACTCATTCGTCGGGCCGCTTCTCGGGCGGCTTGCACGGCCGGTAAGAGGAGGCCGACCAGTACACCAATGATCGCAATCACGACCAACAACTCGACCAAGGTAAAACCCAATTTCGTAGCGCGCACGCGCACATTCGTACTCTTTTGCATCATAATTCTCTTCATAGAAAGGACAATAAGACTAAATCATTCCGACAATTCAACTCAAAGAATGATCGGTGGTCCTCGTGAAGAAATGCTGCCGAGCAATCGCCCAACGTGAACGTTCTGACTTGCTATTGAGATGCGTTCGCCCGATAACGAGCATCGAGCCGTATTGGCTCCAAATGCGGCAGGCTCACTCGAGAGAGTTCTTGCTGAGCAAAGAGCGCAAAGCCCTATGCAACAATCATTGTATGTCGCCGCTTCCAATTGAGTCGGTGGGGGCTGCTCGGTGTCGACCGGGGCAGGCGTAAGGGAATCGGTGGATTCACCACAACCTAAGTCGCCACCACAACCTGCCAAGCCGGACGAGCAACGGTCTGCACGATGTGTCTCGCATGCCTCGGGTGTCTCGCATGTCTCGGGCGCCTCGGATGCCTCGGTTGCCGTACGCGGCGAATGACCACAATGACCGCCATGCTGATGCAGCACTGGAACAGCGCCAATCCCAGCAACGTTCGCAGGATGCCCATGATAATGAGCGGCTGGTAATAACCACCCCCCCAAAATGTAGGCGATCAGGGCGATAGGAGCGATTCGGTTGGTCAAAATCGGTCGACGGTTTTAGAGAATGGGAGACGGACGGCAACAAGATAGGTGCTTTAAGACTACGCGAGTTTGGCAAATGAAAAAAGCCAAACTAAATGATTTTCTTAAAAAAATCAGGCACTTCTCGCCGATCGCCATCGATTTCGCCCGCTCGGCACATTCGCCCGCTCGGCACAAAGGTATTTAACCATCCTTGAGACGGTAACAGATCAATTTATCTTGTTCTCTCAAGTACAGCTTTCCGTTGGCAATAACCGGGTGGGCCCAACTTTTGCCCTCTTGGAACGGTGGCTTGAAAAAACTGAGCACTTTGAAAGTGCTCGGGTCTGCCTTCGTCAGCATAATGGTGCCATCTTCTCGGCGATAGATGATATGTCCGTCAGCATAGATAAGGCTGGTTTCCCCCTTCCCCTCCGTCCGTTCTGGCCCCCACTTGATTTCACCCGTCGCCATCTCGACACAGATTGGCAACCCGTTTCCATTTCCGTGGCCGCAGTAAAGGTATCCATCGACTAACGTAATGCCGCCATGTTTGTTTTGCAGCGTACGTCCCTTGAGCCAATAGATTTCTTCGGCGTTCACGCCACCATTTCCGTCCGCTGAAAGCTTCAAAAGTGCCGATCCGGTGTTGTATCCCGTACTGGTGAATACGAAATCGCCATCAATGATTGCGGTTGGAATGTTTGCGACCGTATTGGCGACACGGTTGTATTGCCAAAGCATTTTTCCGTCCTCGGCACGGATGCCGATCAGCCCTCTTCCGACCAATTGGACATACTGCTTCACGCCCCCACCATTCGACAATATCGGCGACGAGTAACCTGCCCCTTCCTTCAATGCCTCCCTATCGTTTTCCGGTGTCGGTTCAGGGACGATGCAAGCCCAAATCTGTTTCCCCGACATCTTGTCGAGCGCGACAACCATGCCGTCGACGCCGCCAGGAGTGCAAATCACTTTGTCCCCATCAACAAGCGGCGATTCGCTAAACCCCCAGCTGCTCATCATTTTTCCATTCCAGTCACTGAAATCGCGAGCCCATACTAGATTTCCGTCACTTGCGTTTAGGCAAGCGATTCGACCATCACTGGAGACCGCGTAGAGGCGATTTCCGTCGACCGTCGGAGTCGTTCGGCTGCCGTCATAGCCATGCTTGGGCTTTTTGTCGGTGATCGGTGTCTTCCAAACCAGGCTACCGTCGGCAACATCGATGGCAATGATCGCTTGGCTATCCTCAAAATCACCCGACGTGTAAATCCGATCGCCAACCACAGAAACATTTGCATAGCCACTGCCGAGCCCCTCAGCCATCCACTCCAACGGCGGACCGTCGGCATCCCAATTTTCAAACAAACCGGTTTCACTCGATCGATTTGCTCGATCTTCCCCACGCCATTGACTCCAGTTTTCGGCATGGAGTGATGGCGTCAGCAGGATGAGCGAAAATAAACTATTGGCGACGCAAAGAATTAGACGGTTCACGGTTTTTGGAATCCTAGTCTTGCATGGAGGGGAGGGAGGGGGATCGAGAAACGGCGAGGATTAACAATCAAAATTGTAGTCAATGTTTCCATGGCATGCCAAGTCGTTCGGTTGTGGTTCTTGCGAAACCGCCTCCGCGTCAGGATCTTAAACAAGATCCACGAACCTAAAACGAGATCTTGACGCACCACTCGGTTATTTGGGCAAATCTATTTGGGCAAATCGCTAAAAAGTGTTCCAAGCGATCCATCCAATTGGCCACGCGTTAACACGACCGGGACGCCAGCTTCGCGAGCTGCTTTTATTCGGTCCATTTGGACGTGAGGCGCGTAGGCGATCAGTCTTGCTCCTCCGCACCGGTTGACAACCTCCGAGACGATTGTAGGAATCAATTTGCTACGGGTTGCCAGGTCGACAATCACGAATTTTACCGAAGAAAGATCTCCCTCGGGTAAAGAAGCCCCAAACCGGAATTGGTAACCGGACTGTTCGGCCGCGCCGCGAACCCGCGACGCAAACATTAAGTCGCCTGACAAAAAAACAACGCTAGGTGAATTGGCTTCGGTCATGTCTTTCCATTGTAAATCGTCGCTGAGAACACATTCAAAACGAACATGCCTAAAATCGAAACGGGGATACCCCATCGGTTGGGGTTAGCAGCTCTGGTCGCCGCTGCCGTACGAAAGCTCTGGCGTCCACCAGCCATTCAAGGAGCGAGTCGGGAAGCGGTGCTAACTTGACCCGGTTCATGACCTGATTCAATCGATGAAGTAATTTTGTATTGTCGAGATAGTCATCGAGAAACCGAATTTCAATGAACCGATCGACCACCTTCGCTAAATTCTCAGTCGGTTTGCCTGTAATCAGGTTCAAAGCGTGTTGGATCTGTTCCGAGGGAACGTCGCCAAGCATTTGATAGTAGCGGTCGGCAATCGCGGGATCATCTTCGATCCATAGTCCATCGAGCAGCATTTCGGTCACAATATGGCCAACAAACGTCGGCCGAAAACCGGCGTCACCTGGCAGCAAATCACGCAATTGGACTGCAAACATCATATTGGTTTCCGCGAACGCCCTGGTCGAATGAAACCATTGATCATCGTGAACGTGTGCCACAATCCCTCTCGCGACCCCGCCTACTTTCGGGTCGTCGTCGCGCAGAAACAGCTCGGCACGCCGGCGGCGAGCACGAATTTTGCGGTCCACCACGCTTAGCCAATCGGGGACTGCTGTGCCCGCAATGACAAAAGGGTCTTCCAAGTCCAAATACGGTATTGCATGGCATAAAAAATTCATGGCCGAAGTCTACTGTAATCAGACAGAACATTCGATGACACTGATTCGGTTCAACGCTTTCGCCCAAAACGTAGCGAAAGTCGCCAAGACTTTCGCCCGCTGAGAGCCTTTGCTGGCGAGAACCGAATTTCTTGATAACTTCTTTCTTGATAACTTCTTTTCTTGATAAGTTCCGCGACGACAGCAACGAACATCGTCGCGTTTTCACACAGAGCCTAGATTCTGCCCCTTCAGCGAGTTAGAATCAGCACATTCTCTCCCTTTTGTCTGTTTCTCCTATTTGCCTTGTTTTGCTTGTTTGCCGAGGATCTTCTTTATGCCCCGCCTGACGAAACGTTTCCAACGCCCCCGTCGTTCCAGTCGCCGTCGCACCCAACCCCAAGTGACTCGGCCTCGATTCGAGCAACTCGAAGATCGCAGACTCTTGGCCGCGATGAGCCTATTGCCATCGACGGGGGCATCGTTCCAAGAAAATGGCCTGAACGTCGTCTCGGTTGCGGCGGAATCGACCGTCCGCTTTGTCGCCTCGATCGAGAACGCCGAGAATCCTATTCGCGCATTTGTTTTGAATTTTGGCAATAGTTCCAATGACCTGATTTTGGCCAACTACTCCGGGTCTGAAGTTTTTACGGATGTTTTTGATGGGGTCCTCGAATCGACTCAAGGCGATTATGTGGTTGGCGGGGGTGTCGAGTCTGTCCCCGACAGCGAGTCCGATAGTGGCGTTGCAATCGGCTCTGCGACCTCCGTTGGCACGTTTGACGTGACCGTGCCTGCGGTCGCAGGCGATTATCGTTTAACACTTGACTTCAATGCCTTGGATCCTCGAGCAACCCAGTTGGTCGATTCTAACGGTGCTCGTTTGCCGATCACTGACTACGGAACCATCGTTTTGAGGGTGGTCGATCCTGATCAAGCGATCGTGACCGCATCGCCCGTTGAGCAAAGTGTTACCGAAGCGGACGGGTCGTTTATCGTCAATGTCTCTTTGTCGAAGTCTTCGGATGAAGCGATCGTCGTCCCCTACTCGATCGGCGGTACGGCAACTTTAACCAGTGACTTTGTCGTCCCAGCAAGCCCTTTGGTCATTCCAGCGGGCGAAACGTCAGCCGAGATTGTGATTACCATCACGAACGATTTTGTCGTAGAGGAAGATGAAACCGTCGTTGTTGCGCTTGGCAATCCAGCGAACGCCTCCGTCGGTGCCGAAAGTGTTAGTACGACCACGATCGTTGACGACGATAGCGATTTGCCACTTGTTTCGCTCAGCACGCTTGATGAGAGTATTGCGGAAGATGGTGGTGCGACAACTCTCATCGTGTCCTTGTCAAGAGTTGCCGAAGTCGATGTTTCCGTTCCCTACTCCATTGCGGGTTCGGCAACGGGTGACGGCGTGGATTATTCGATAGATCCCCTTTCGCTTGTCGTCATTCCTGCGGGTGCGACAACCGCAGAGATTTCCCTAGCGAGTGTCGATGATTTGATTCTTGAAACAAACGAAACGATCATCGTGCGTCTCGATGCACCGACGGGTGCTGAATTAGGCACAGCGATTCGAGAAGTGGTGGCGATCATTGACGATGATCAAACACCGGCACCGGAGGTTGGCTTTACGGTCCCCGAATGGACCATTGACGAGTCCGCCGGGTCTCTCTCGATTCGAGTCGTCCTGTCATCTCAGAGCGACAAAACGATTACCGTTCCGTATACGATCGGTGGAACGGCTTCGAGTGGATCCGACTACACGATTTCTGCATCGCCATTGACCTTTGAACCTGGCACGACGTCGGCAAACATTGTGATCAATGTTGTCGATGATGAGTTCGTTGAGAATGACGAGACGGTATCGATCGCACTGGGGCTTCCGTCAGGAGCGACACTGGGAGCCATTTCAACGGAAACGATTACCATTCGAAACAATGACGTTCTTCCACCTCCTAAGATGACGTTGTCAACGGTCACCGACCGAGTTGGCGAAGATGCTCGGTTCGTTGTGTTTAAGGCCGAATTGTCTGAACCGCGTAGCGAGATCATTACGGTCCCGTTTTCAATCTCAGGAACGATGACCTACGACTTGGATTATGCCAGCTTGATGAACCAAGTTCGCTTTGAATATGGTGAAACCGAGCGGTATTTTCGAGTGTATATCGCGGATGATCGAGAGCATGAAATGGACGAACAGTTGACCGTTTCCTTGGGGATTCCAAACGGTGCCGATTTGGGAGATGTGACGTCGCAAACCGTTACGATCGAAGACAACGATGATCCACCACCGGTGATCACCTTCCATCATCCAACCGATTCGATTTCCGAAGAGGTAATTCTCATGCCCGAGCTTGGCAACCAGTTTACTCAGCGGGCAAATGAAATTGTCATTGCAGCGACGCTAGCTTACCCAAGAGACTATGTGGTTCGCGTTCCGTACTCGCTAAGCATCCCAGGGGTAAACGGAGTTCCCGAAAGTGGCGGCGCGATCAACGGACGTGATTATTTCACCATGCCCTCGGAAATCGTCTTTATGCCAGGCGAAACCACGGGCCAAATCGTGCTGCTGGCAAACGACGACTCGATGACCGAGTCAAGCGAATCCGTTGTTATCTCGATCGCAGAATCGATCGACGCGACCGCTGGCGAGACACCGTCAACCACGATCACGATTACCGACACCCTGCCGATCGAAGAAGGTGTTTCGCAAGCACAAGTCGAACCTGATACGGGACTTCGCACCGTTGCGTTCCCAACCGATGTTGATGGCAATGGAGAAACGACACCGCTTGATGCGCTACTTATCGTGAACCATTTAAACCGTGACCGAGACGCGAGCGTCGCAGACGGAGAATTGGCTGCGGATTCAACCCGTGCTTACGACGTCAACGGTGACGGATCGATTACGCCGTTCGATGCATTGTTGGTTATCAATCAATTGAGCGAGGTTGCCGCGGCGTCAAACGATTGGGGGCAAAACGAAGCGGTTCAGAGCGACGACCTCTCCACAGAATCACCTGGATTGCAATTAAGCTCAACTTTGTACGATCGTGCCAGAGAAGGAACCAGAGAAGGAACCGGAGAAGGAGAAAATACGGTTGAATCCAACCTTCGATCGCAGGCGAACATCGACGAAATCGAGCAGGCTTCTTTGGATGCGATATATCAAGGACAACACGATACGAACCAGCCATCGGAATGGGAGCATGTTGACTCGATCATGGCGGAGCTCGGCGAATGGACGATTCAAACCGATTTGGTAGGCCGATAGGATTCGCTCTCTGCTTGGTGAATGACCGTGATTACGGTTGCCGATGTCCTTGAAGCACTCACTAGCCATCGTCCCGATCGCCAACCCATGACGTGTCTAAAAGCATTAGAGATTCAAGAACGAGAATGCGGACTTGCATTCGACCCACCGATACGAAAGTGTTGGAAGTCGATTGTTCTCAATAGCTAAGCGAGTGGATCGAATCGGTCGATTGGAACATCAAGTTGCCTACAGCGTCGGGTCGGGAAGCCTTGCGATGAAACCGGGGCAACGTATCACGGAAAGATTATGGAGGAATGTGATCCAAGTTATCCGCGAGTTTCCGCGTTTGTGGTGGGTTGAGACAGCCAACCTTTTTTCTTCTTTGCAACATACTCCGAAAAACGCCCCAGCTCGATCGCGGCCCGCGCTTCGGCCATGATCCGTTGATAATAGGTCAAGTTGTGGATTGACAACAAAATCGGCCCGAGCATTTCCTTGGCGATAAACAAATGACGTAGATAGCCTCGGCTATGTCGGCAGGCCACACAGTGGCAATCGGGGTCGAGCGGACGCGTGTCCTCGCGATGAACCGCATTTCGGATCTTTATCTGCCCACGATCGGTAAAGGCCATCGCATTTCGTCCATTCCTCGTCGGCATCACGCAATCAAACAAATCGATACCGCGGGCAATATTTTCGAGCAAATCGATCGGGGTGCCAACGCCCATAAGGTAGCGGGGCTTGTCGGTTGGCAAATGAGGGCAGGTTGCAGCAGTGATCCGGTACATTTCCTCGGGCGGCTCACCGACACTCAATCCACCAATTGCAAAGCCTTCAAAAGCCAGGCTTGAAAGTTCGGTTGCACACTCGGCACGAAGTTTGGCGTCCAAACCGCCTTGCACGATCGCAAAGCGAGCTTGGTCGTCGCGTGTCGCCGCATTCAAACATCGCTTGGCCCAGCGAATCGAGCGTTCCATGGCATCAACGACCGCATCCGGTTCGGCAGGCAAGGCGACCACATGATCCAAAACCATTGCGACATCGCTACCGAGTGACTCTTGAATTTCAATGCTATGTTCAGGCGTTAGTTGAATGATAGCCCCATCGATATGGCTGCGAAACGTTGCCTGTTGTTCACTAACTTCTCGGATCCCTTCTAAACTGAAAATCTGAAACCCACCACTGTCGGTCAAAATCGGGCCTTGCCAAAGGGTCATCCCATGTAGCCCGCCAAGCCGTCGCACGGTTTCATGCCCCGGACGGAGTGCTAAGTGATAGGTGTTGCCCAAGATCATCTCCGCTCCGGTCGCAGCAACCTGATCAATCGTCAATCCCTTCACCGTGGCTTGTGTGCCGACCGGCATAAACCCTGGCGTTTGGACGCGGCCGTGGGGGGTTGTAAAAACGCCTCGGCGAGCCGCGGTCGCCGGGTCTTGATGATGAATGTTGTACTGGAAATGACTCATCCGCTGGGCTTTTGTCTCTGCGAGAGTAGAAGAACGAGGATAGAAGAATAGGTGAAAGGCTGGGCATCGTTTCCGAGAAACGTCGAATTCCCCCCCGGATAGCTATCTATCGGGGCCGTCCGAATGAATGTACCAATTGCACCGGCTGGAAATAACAAATTGTGAGCGTCCGGGTGTGCAAATCAGTGCGCCGATGCTTTTGCACAACCTAGTCTTCTTGAGTCAACCACATCGTTTTTTCAATTCATTCGACCAATGTGTCATGGGGCAGTTGACTGAAACGGGGTAAATATAGTGTGTTTGATCGATTTGTCACAGCCAACATCCGCCTGCGTATTAGCGGGTTGTGTTGCCTGTCGTTTAGGTCAAACCGAAAAAAAGGGTGATTTAGATGCGTTGTCTTGATTCGTTCGAACCGTGCCGAGTTCTGTTGGTCGATGACCAACAGATCGTTCTCGATTCGTATCAAAACATCTTGACCGTGTTAAAGGCGGCAAATTCGTTGACCGATGACATTGTCCATGATTCAGAAGTGGATTATATCACTGCCTCACCACAACAACGCTTTGAACTTTGCCACGCACTACAAGGTGAGCAAGCTATCGCTCTCGCCAAGCAAGCTCTCTTAGCAGGCGACCCCTTTGAAGTGGCTTTTGTTGATTCGGAAATGCCACCTGGGATCAGCGGTATCGAAACGGTCGAACGACTTTGGGAAATCGATCCGACGTTGCAGGTGATCTTGTGTCCTGTAGATGGCGAGTATTCCTGGTCCGACGTGATTGAACGTTTTGGATTTGTCGATAACCTACTCCTCTTGAAGAAACCGTTTGTTGACGAGGATGTTTTACAACTCACGGTGGCGATGACTCAGAAACGTCGCGCCCTCATGGAAAGTCGCATTCAAATCGAACGGCTTCGCGACGCCAACGACCAATTGCAAATTGAAATCGGCAACCGTGTGTCGATAGAAACGGAACTGCAGCATGCCGCGACTCACGACCAATTGACCAAACTTCCCAACCGGGACTTCTTGAAACAGAAGCTTACCGAGTGCTTCCATTTAGAACACAGTAAAGCGGATTCGGTAGCCGCACTCGTGTTCTTGGATCTTGATAATTTCAAAGTCATCAACGATAGCTTGGGGCACGCGGTTGGAGATGCATTGTTAGTTCAAGTTGCACAGCGATTGCAGGCAGCGGTCGATCGGATCAACCAGGACGCTTCGGTCCAAAGCTGCTTGGATTCTTTGTCATCAAACAATCCAAGCACAATCGCCTCGCTTGAAAGCGTCGTTGCCCGTCTTGGGGGGGATGAGTTTGTTGTCTACCTGGTCAACCAAAACAGCGAAAACGACATCCTGCTTTTTGCGGAAGAGATAAGATTCGCACTTTGCCAAGTCTATCACGTTCTCGAACATGAATTGTCGCTCGGGGCGAGTATCGGGATCGCCTATTGTAGCGAGGTCGCATCGACCCCTGAAGAGTTGATGCGGAATGCCGATTTGGCGATGTACCGAGCGAAGGCTAGCGGCAAGCACTGCATTGCCGTCTTTGACCATGCCATGCACGCGTCGATGTCCAAACGATTGGAATTGGAAGAGTCATTGCGGAGCGTTCTCGCCGAAGGAGGACTTCGGCTCGTCTATCAACCGATCTTCGATCTTCGCACCGGAAACCTGCGTGCACTCGAATCACTGGTGCGGTGGGAACATCCCGTCAAAGGACTCATTAGTCCAGTCGACTTCATTCCCGTTGCGGAAGAAACCGGTTTGATTGTTCCAATCGGACGTTGGATCCTCGAAGAAGCCTGCCGTACGATCCGCCAAATGAATGGATCGAAATGCTTTGGCCTACCCATTCCAATCAGTGTCAATGTTTCGAAACGGCAGATCGCGGATTCTGATTTCGTAGACATTCTCGTCGATGTGCTCGAAACCGAACGAATTCCAGCAAGTCAACTGAACCTGGAAATCACCGAGTCGTTGATCATGGAAAGCCCTGAAGAAATCGCAGACAAACTATACAAAATCAGCCAACTGGGCGTGCAGATTCATATGGACGATTTCGGCACAGGGCACTCGTCGCTAAGTTGTTTGCATCGTTTTCCCATTGACGTTCTGAAAATTGATCGTTCGTTTGTTTCCACGATGGAACCAGGCGACGACTACGAGTCGATTATCCATGCCATCATCACATTGGCACATAATCTGGGTACCCGAGTGATCGCGGAAGGCATTGAAACAACTCGCCAATTAAAACAACTACGAGACTTGGATTGCGATCACGGCCAAGGATATTTGTACAGCAAACCGAAATCGATCGACGAGATTGTCGAGATGTTTCAAACCGATGAATTGAACCCTGTCCTCAACCCTCGTTTCGGGTTTTGCCAATACGAACGCTTACCTGTGAACGTCTATTTGGGTGAAAGTATTTAGCCGAGTAGAACGAAATGAATTCCGTTCTTCATCCATCATCGCTGCGTTTGATGTTTTTCGCAGCGACATTGCGACGAAGCCGCCTTGAATTTTGAAGCTCTTAGGACGGGATATCGACATCATCCCAATCGGCATTCTCGAATTGGATGATCCAATTAAGAGCATGTTGCCGTTCGCTAATCACGCCCCCATCGATCCCGGATGGCGGCGTTTGATCGTGAACTTTCGCATTGCGAGCCGCCCATAGCATCCGATAGTTCATGTCCACGGCATCTAAAAGCTCTCGGCTTGCATGGCTTGATCCTTGACGCAGCTCCGCCTCGGCGACCTGCAATCGGTTTGGCTGGGCGATTTGTAACTCGGCAACTTTGGGTACATCACAAATCTCGTCGGGGAACGGCATGTGTGCGTGCATTCCAAGTGCCCATTGAAGAGTAAACAACGCTTCATAACGCCATAGAAAGTTGACGACGCTTTGCTGGTCGGGATGGTCCGTGTTTAAAAATTCGATTTCGTTGGGGGTGAGGGCTTCAAAGGCCATCGGCGATTTTTCACGTAGTTTGCCAATCGGAATCGGCTTTCCGGCGGACAACGATTCTGCTCGCACCGCAACCATGAAAAGTGCTAAGCAACGCCACGCCACTTCATCCGCATCACGAAACTCAACCTCCAGCTCACTGATCACCGGAGGCAACGATTCAGGGGTATCGATTAAGCGATTGCGTAGCGTTTGCTCGCTGACCAATTTCCGCTCGCGAGCATCGACCGGAAAAGGGATCTTGGCATGTTCGTCGGGCAAACCTGTTTCCGTATCCACCAATCGGTGCCCCGCGGGATCACGTACCGACCGATCAGGGTAAACCAGAATCGAATTGCTTTCCCATGCCCACTTGGATATTTGCTGCAATTCCGCTTCGGCAATCTCGAACCTGTAATGATGATGGACTCGTTCAATATGTCTCATCACAGCATACAGCGACTGCGTCATTTCTCGGTTGCCACCCTCCATCACCCGATTCATCAATTCTTGAAGAGAGGGGGGCAGATGCGCATCCAAACGATGTTCCTGGTGAAGCGATCGGCAGGGGAAGTCCGGGGCGATGGGCATCCGTAACGTGCTGTAAGCGTGAATTTGTAGCGGCATATCGTTCGCGATCAAAGTGTTGTTTTAGAAGAACCGTTGCGGAGTTTGTTTCCGTCTCAGCCACGACCATGAGCAATTCAATAACTTTTTCCAAAACCTTTTTCGACTCGGGTGCAACGTCTTTTGTCGGTCTCGTCGTGAATTTCCACTCGGCCTGTGATTAACGGGGCGTATCTTTACTTTCGTGGCGTCCGAAGCAAACAGACCCTTTGCCTCACGTACTACTTTAACCCATGTGCATTATTGACACACCCGAGAGTGAAACTATAGTCCGGGACTTGTTTTGAGGGTCCGTCGTAGACCTATTCCGTTTGTCAGCCATCTACCAAAGACGTTCATGCTCAACTTTTTCCGGTCGCAGTCCGCGACGGCTAAGAACGACATCCTATCCGGTTTAACTGTCTCGCTCGCATTGGTTCCCGAGGCGATTGCGTTCGCATTTGTTGCTCACGTATCACCGATCATCGGCCTTTATTCCGCGTTTTTCATCGGACTCATTACCGCGATCTTCGGTGGGCGGCCTGGAATGATTTCGGGCGCAACCGCAGCGATGGCCGTTTTAGTGACCATTTTGGTGAAGGATCATGGTATCGAATACTTGTTTCCCACGATTGTGCTATGTGGTGTGATCCAAATCGTCATTGGCACTGCCAAATTAGGGAAATTGATCCGTTTGGTCCCCCATCCCGTCATGTTGGGATTTGTGAATGGCTTGGCGATCGTCATCGGAATGGCTCAACTCGATTCCTTCAAGACCTTTAATGCGTCGACCGGCGAACTCAGTTACCTTAGCGGTTTGCCTTTGGTGATCATGCTTTTGCTCGCCTTGGCGACGATGGCGATCATTTGGTTGTTGCCGCGATTTACCAAAGCGATTCCTGCATCCTTGGCCGCCATCTTATCGATTACCCTGATCTCTTTGGCGATCAATTCGACCTCTTCAACCAATAGGGTCGCAACCGTTGGCGACATGTTGACGAGCAACTCGAAGGCTGCTGCAGTCGATCCGTCTACGGTTGAAGCCGTTTCGATCAAAGGCGATTTGCCAACGTTGTTTTTTCTCGAGTACACCATGCCGCCACTCAACATGGAAACACTCGAGATCATTTTTCCCATCGCCCTGATGCTTGCAGGCGTCGGTTTGATCGAATCACTGATGACGTTGACGTTGGTAGACGAAATTACGGAGACACGTGGTCGCGGAAACCAAGAATGTATTGGCCAAGGGACGGCAAATATCGTTTGTGGTTTGTTCGGCGGTATGGGTGGGTGTGCGATGATTGGCCAATCACTGATCAACGTCAACTCAGGTGGCCGCGGGCGTTTGTCAGGAATCACGGCCGCCGTCTGTTTGCTGCTCTTTATCTTGTTTCTCGCACCTGTCATTGAACGAATACCGATGGCCGCACTGGTCGGGGTGATGTTCATGGTCGTGATCGGGACATTCGAGTGGGCATCGCTCAAAATGTTCCATCGCATGCCGTTTAGCGACATGGCGGTTATGGTGTTGGTGGCTGGGTATACGATCGTTATGCACAACTTAGCCGCCGCTGTGATACTCGGCGTGATCGTCTCAGCGCTTGTCTTTTCATGGAAACATGCTTTGCATCTGGGAGCCGATATCCAAATCAACGAATTCGGTAGCAAAATTTACCAGTTACATGGACCGTTGTTTTTTGCTTCTGTGTCCTCGTTCAAAGAATTGTTCGATCCGTCCAAAGATCCAAACGACGTGGTCATTGATTTTTATTACACACGGGTCTACGACCAATCCGCTCTCGAGGCGATCAACGTGCTTGCCGAAAAGTACCAAACGCTTGGGAAACGACTGCATTTGACCCATCTCAGCGAAGAGTGCAAACTGCTTCTCGATCGAGCAGGAGACTTGGTCGAAGTCAACGTGTCGGAAGACCCCCATTACCACGTCGCGACCGACCGATTGGGCTAGTTTTCACCGACGCTTCGACAAGGTCAAGTCGCTTGTGCATGTAGGCGAGCAGCGCGATGCCGGGCCTCTCCTGGGTCGACCCACCCTACACGTTTCGGAGTGACTGCGGCTTCTAGCCGCAGCTTACTGGGGCAAGATACAAGAGAGAGGATAAGAATTTTTCGTGACTGCGGCTTCTAGCCGCAGCTTACTGGGGCAAGATGCAAGAGAGAGCATAAGAATTTTTCGTGACTGCGGCTTCTAGCCGCAGCTTACTGGGGCAAGATGCAAGAGAGAGCATAAGAATTTTTCGTGGCTGCGGCTTCTAGCCGCAGCTTACTGGGGCAAGATGCAAGAGAGAGCATAAGAATTTTTCGTGGCTGCGGCTTCTAGCCGCAGCTTACTGGGGCAAGATGCAAGAGAGAGCATAAGAATTTTTCGTGACTGCGGCTTCTAGCCGCAGCTTACTGCGGCAAGATGCAAGAGAGAGCATAAGAATTTTTCGTGGCTGCGGCTTCTAGCCGCAGCTTACTGGGGCAAGATACAAGAGTGAGGGTTAGAATTTTTCGTGACTGCGGCTTCTAGCCGCAGCTTACTGGGGCAAGATGCCCCAGCCACTCTTTTGCCTAGCCGAGTATCAAGCGGTGCCTAAGCACGAGCCTTTTAACCAATCGGCAGTTCTGTTTTTTACAGGTTTGGCGTCGTGTACGGATCAACGTCGCCAACCATGTGGAAGTGGTTGTGGTCGATGTACACCACCTCGATCGCTTCGCGGTCATGCAGTGTATACGGAACCGGATACCCAACCGTTGTCCGTTCGTCGAAGTAGATCGTGCACTTGTAATGTGCGTGGTGCAACTGAGCAGGCCCAATCAGTGGATAGAAGCGTGGTGGATCGACGTAATCGGCGATCTTTTCCTTAATGATTCGAACGTCATTGCGTTGAGTCTCCCAAAGCAGTGGAATTCCGCCTTCAACCGGACGAGCCGATTCGAGAGCATGAATGACTTCATCATCGCTCGGTGGATCGAGTGCGACCACAGGACCACCTGAAGTGGTTGGACCGAGAATTGGAACACGATCATAGCGTTCCTGCATCCAGAACTTCTCTTCTTGCTTGTGTTGGTAATAAGGACTAACTGGAATCGGCCAACCTAAAAAACCAAGGTTAAAGGAATTTGCGGCTCCAATGCCATAGCAACCGCTCGATCCAATCGCCATGATCGCGAGAGTACACAATGCCAATTGACCGACAAGCGTGCTGTGTGTTCTAGTTAAAACAGGAGTCTTCATCCGAGCAACCTTCCGTGGTTTCGTTATCGTTCGCGGTTCTTCCGGGTTCCACTCGCAGCACGCGAGGTTATTGAAACCGGGAAACCGCATTCTGCTTGCTTGTAGTATCGTGTCAATTTAGGAGGATCTTGCGGATAATTCCGAAAGTTCCTGAATTTAGGCCAAACGATACCGCTGGAACGCTTTTTTTGCAGGAATTTAGGATACTTCTCGCTGATCGCCACCGCCGCTTGACGGGGCTGTCGATTTAATCGTTTAACGCTTAGCCGAAGGCGCCAGCTTTTCCATAAGCGGTCGCCTATGGCTTGTCGTTAAACAATAAGTCGAGTCAAACCGATTAAATCGACAGCCCGTGACGCCAAAAAACCGAAAACTGCACTTACGAACACTCGTCTATCCCTCGGCGGCACTCGTACTCGAAGTGTCGTGGGCGTCCGAGTAGGAGTAACATTTCATTGAGCTGGAGTGCGAGTGCGATTCTTTTGCTAATCATGGTAGCAATTAGCGAGAAGTGTCGTTCTTCTTGATGAACCGCCGCGATCGCCTTCGTCAACACTTTAGGGATAAAGAATGAGGGGAATCATCTTTCCTGGCGGTGACTTCCAGCCACAGCTTACGGGGGTAAGATGCCCTAACGAGTCCTTTTGGACCGCTGTGCAGTAAGGGAGCAGTCAGGGACTCGCAACCTCGTCCACTACGACCAACCCTAATTTTCAATCTGGTTGAAGCACTGTTGAAGCACTAGGGTGTCAAAAACACCTGCAATGCACGGCATCCGTGAGCCCCGAGTACCAGCGACTGCTCGATATCAGCCGTCTTGCTCGGTCCAGAAACGAACACGCCAAAAGGTGATTTGGGAGCCTCAATACGAGCGTAGGCATCGTGCATATGGTGCACGAACTCACGACGAGATACGACGATCGCTAGATACTGAGCGATGAAAAGCAGCACGCGATGCGGCAGCGATTGGCCTTCGATCCAAATCGAACCGTTTTCCGCGACAAAGAACTCCCCTCGGGCGATCGTCCAATCGACAGCCGCCAGGTCGTGCGGATCATCGATCGATGAAATGTCGAACGAATTGTCCACCGCTTCGGGAACAAGGGAAACAATCCGTTCCGCATTTGAAAAGACCTCGGTTTTGCCAAGGATCTCGGCAACCTGCCGCGGATCATCGATCAAGTGCACTTGACCACCCACCCCTTCTAAGATCTCCGAGAACTTCGCTAGTGGGTCATCAAAGCGAGTTAGTTTGGATGGATCGGGGGTCGGCAAACCGGGCGACTCGACCTCTTTGGCCATCAAGCGGTCGAGGATCGTTTGACGACTCTTCGTCGTCGCCGTTTGGATGGGCTCAATCGGTTGGATCATGGGGATTAGCCTTTGGGTGTTTCAGAATTTCGGTTTTTTGCGTACCAACTGCGGAAGCTTTCCTTGGGTGGCTTCGGTAACTCTCGAGCGATCGTCCACGTGTTGAATCGCTGATGGGTGACCCAATGCGGCAACACCTTTAACGCCTTCCGCCCGACCCAGCCTGCAAATGAAAACAACTTGGCACTACGAAACAAAATCGACGCTGCCTTCATGCTTATTCGCTTGTCATAAGAAAGCAAATTCATGAAGCCAATCTCTTTTCGCCACGCCAATAGTTGGTGATGCAGCGGGATTTTTACCGGGCATACGTCCGTACAGGAACCGCAGAGGCTACACGCATAAGGTAAACTTTTATGCTCCTTCAGGTCACGCGTCGGCGACAACACCGATCCGATCGGGCCTGGAACGGTCGCCTGATAGCTATGTCCACCACTGCGACGATATACCGGGCAAGTATTCATGCAGGCACCGCAGCGGATGCAGTGCATTGCGGCCCGGAATTCATCGCTTTGCCGCAATTTGCTACGCCCATTGTCGACCAAGACAATGTGTAGCTCACTGTTCTCGTCACGCGGGCCATGAAAGTGCGAGGTGTATGCTGTGATCGGTTGCCCGGTGGCCGATCGGCCCAATAGGCGAGTAAAAATCCCCAAATCATGCAACCGAGGCACTAGTTTTTCAATCCCCATGCAGGCAATGTGGACTCGTGGCAAGGATGCTCCTAAATCTGCGTTTCCTTCGTTCGTGCAAACGACCACTCCGCCTGTTTCGGCAATTCCAAAGTTGACTCCCGTGATTCCGACTTCGCCAGCCAGGAATTTGTCACGCAGGTGACCGCGAGCGGCTTCGGCTAAGTATTTTGGATCCTTTGCGCCTTTTTCGGTACCCAAATGCTCGTGAAACGTTTCCCCGACCTCTTCCTTTTTAAGATGGATCGCCGGCAACACGATATGACTCGGCGTTTCGTGACGTAGTTGAACAATTCGTTCACCCAAGTCGGTATCGACGACATCGATCCCGTTGTCTTCCAAGAAGTGATTTAATCCGCACTCCTCCGTCAGCATCGACTTGCTTTTGACAATTTTCGTGGTTTCGTGGTCTCGCAGGATACCCAGCACGATACGGTTATGCTCTTTCGCATCCGCGGCCCAGTGGACGACCGCCCCCGCGTCGGTGGCATTGCGTTCGAACTCGACCAGGTAATCGCCTAGATTGGCGATGGTTGCCGTTTTAACCTGTGATGCTAACGAGCGAAGGTACTCCCATTCGGGAATAATCGAAGCTTGCTTATCTCGTTTACTGCGAACAAACCACAGCGACTCGTCGTGCCAAGGAGCACGATCGGGATTGGTTACAAACGCTCGCGCGGCGTTGGTATGATCGAGTTTAATCTTTTTTTCAGCCGGTCGATCAACAATCGGCAATGCTACTTGAGTCATTAACTTGCTTCCCAAAGGAATCGAAAAAGAGAACTCACCGTCAGGCTCGGTAGCGCCTAGCTTGGAAGGGGGCGGCCGGCCAAAATCTCGGCAACATGCATCACTTGGATTGGCGTTTTTTCGCGGCGAATCAGGCCTTGAAGGTGCATCAGACAGCTCATATCGGCCGATACCATCACCTCGCTGCCCGATGCCACATGATCGGCAATGCGGTCACGCCCCATCGACGCCGATACGTCCGGTTCGTTCACCGCAAAGGTTCCACCAAAACCACAGCATTCGTCAACCCGGCTGAGCGTGCACCACTCGATACCTTCGACCAAATCCAACAGACCTCGAACCTTGTTTTCTCGTTTGGTCATGTTCTCGCTGCATGAACTGAGTCGCAATTCACGAAGCCCATGGCAACTTTGATGTAGCGATACTTTGTGCGGAAAGCGAACGGGCTTTCCGTCGCTCTTCAACTCTTTGATCTTTAGCTCGTCGTAAAGAAACTCACACAAATCGAAAGTCCGATTCTTGACGTGCTGGAACTTTTCGTCACCCTTTTCAAAATAGTCGTCGTAGTGGTTTCGGACCATCGAAGTGCAAGAACCCGAGGGACATACGATCGTTTCATAGGGTGAAAATATCTCGACAAAACGACGAGCGACCGGAGCACAATCATTGTTGCAACCAGTATTCGCCATCGGTTGGCCGCAACAGGTTTGGTCAGTCGGGAAAACGACATCTAGTCCTAAACTCTCCAACAACTCCAACGTCGCAATCGCAACATTGGGATAGAATTGGTCAAGATAACAGGGGATGAATAGTGCAACAGCCATAGGGATCGCCAATCGTTATGAGCAGAAGAATGCTAGTGCTTTGTCACAACGAAGAATTAGGGTAAGAATCTTTCGTGGCTGCGGCTTCCAGTCGCAGCTTCCTGGAGCAAGATGGCCCCAGCCACTCTTTTGCCAAGCCGAAAAATCAAACGGCGACAAAGCACTAGCGAGTATAACCGATTGAGAAGCCGCCTGCTAAGCGGTGCTGCTCAATATCTTTCATTTTCTGCTCATTTGGTTGCAAACGGTTTCGAAGAGACCGGCTAGGAGCGGAGCTAGACGGGCCGAGAATTTGCGAGTCGTTTTGCTCAGATACCGTCGCCACGGTTCCTCGAACTCACCTTCCATCTCACCCCATCTCGAACCGATGACTCCAGAAACGGTCCTGAGCTGGATCGTAATCTTGCTACCCACGCTTCAAGACGGAGCTACGACGGCTGGGCAAACTCCGCCGAAAGAAACGCTGCGGTGCTAGACCAGCTTTTCATAGGCTTCGGCCAATTGGTCCGCCGCGGCGGTCATCTCTTGCTTGGTGTTCAATCGCCCGATGCCAAAGCGGACGCTGCGCCGCGCTTCCGATTCACTGCGGCCAATCGCGCGGATGACATGGCTCGCTTGTGGATCGACGCTTGAACAGGCCGAACCACTACTGAAGGCCACATCGGGGGTTGCCGACATCCATGCTTCCCCTTCGATGCGATCCAAAAGGATATTCAAGTTTCCTGGCAACCGATACATGCTGTCGAGTGGAGGCCCGTTCAGTTCGATACCTCCGATCCGATCGCTCAATTGGCGATACAGTTCATCGCGAAAAGTGCGAATTCGTTGATTGGACTGCTCCATTTCTTCCATCGCCAACGACATTGCTTTGCTCATCGCCACGATCGCTGCGGGATTCATTGTTCCGCTGCGGATGCCTCGCTGTTGACCGCCACCGACGATTTGTGGTTTTAGCCGCACCCGGCGTTGGCCGTTTCCGGCAACAAGAAAGCCGATCCCTTTCGGTCCGTAGAATTTGTGGGCCGATCCGCTCAGCAAATCGACATCCACTTGTTTTACGTCGATCGGCGTTCGTCCGACTGCCTGCGATGCATCACAGTGCACCAGCACACCTCGACGATGGCATAGCTGGGTCACTTCCCGCATGGGTGTGATCGTTCCAATTTCATTGTTCGCCCACATCACGGAAACCAATGCGGTGTCATCGTCGATTGCGTCGGCTAGTTTTTGCAGATCGACGGCTCCTGCCATCGGGTGACCGCTCGGGTGCACATCAACACGGCTGATCCGAAAGCCCTCTCGCTCCAAATCGGCGACGACATCCAACACCGCTGGATGTTCGGTCGCAACGGTGACCAAATGCCGTTTCTTTTGCCTCGGGTGCATACAGATACCACGGATGGCCAAATTGTTGCTTTCGGTCGCGCCACTGGTGACGATCAAAGAGTTCGCTGGAGCACCGATCGAATCAGCCATATCGGCAATGGAACGTTCTATTGCATCGGCTGCCGTGCGGCCCGCTTCGTGTGACTCACTGTGCGGATTAGCAAAATAATCGGTTAACCAAGGAATCATCGCTTCAACGACTCGCGGGTCACACGGCGTTGTCGCATGGTTGTCGAGATAAATCATTTTTACAATCGCCTCTGGAGATTCAATCCGTTGCGACCATCGTAGGTCAACAGGAGAGCGCCATGAGCCGCATAGCGATCGAAGATCTCTTCAAAAAAGAAGTGCTCGCCAGGCCATGGGAAAGCGAAAACCAAGTCAAAGTCGTCCATCGATTGGCCCAAATCGGGATAGGCACTCGGTGCATCGAGATCGACATTGTCGACGTCTGTGATGCTCTCCCAATAGGGATCTTCGGACAAGCCATTCGATCTCGCTTCGTCGATCTCGTCGGGCAGAAAGCTGCCTTCAAAGAAGGTCGCATCGATACCGAAGTCTGCCGCGAGTCCGAGTGATTGTTGAACCAACTCTCCTTCGACTTCGATTCCGCTGGCACGAAACCCTGCCATTTGGGCCATCATCGTCACCACCCCCATCCCGCTGCCCCATTCGCAGAACGTATCGCCACTTGCTAAATGATTGCGGGCGATGAAATCAATGGTTGCGCCGACCATACCAAAATCGCAAACGACAAAGTTGTGGATCGTATCTCGCTTTGTCGATTTGCGTTTTTCGGTAAACAGGTCGGCTCGGCGGTTCCCCTCTTCGATCAATTCAACGTGTTGTTCGAGCGGCCAACGAAGGTCGGGGATTTCGATTCGTTCGAGCATAAGGAATAATTGATCTTCACGGATTTACGAGCGGGTGGATTGCGTCCCGATTGGGACGCATTGTGATCGCCCCGGACGCGAGTCCGGGGTTCATGCCACCCTGAGCGTCCGACACGTCACGAAGCAACGCCAGAAAAACATCGCTATCCCCAAGGCCCCCCGAAAATACCCAGCAAAACCGATTCTCCTGCCGTCCCTTCGGGACTTCGATCGCAACGGATTTCGCGACCCCGGACTTGCGTCTGGGGGAAAAGCCTACCGTGGCATCGCCACGAAAACAGAACTACCAACGCAGACCAAAGCGTTCGCCGCCGGTGTCGGTGTTGTTGCCACCTTTGAGCGGACCTTGATGCGATGCCTTGACCGCCAACTCACGAGGTGGTTCGTCTGCCTCGTCGGCTTCTTTTGATGCCTCGCCTGCGGATGCCGCGGCGGCCAACGTCTGTGCCGCCTTGATCGAGAGACCGATCTTTTGGGTGTCGCGGTCAAACGACAGAACTTTCACTTCGACCTCTTCGCCTTCGCTTACAAACGCATCGACTTTCGAGACTCGATGGTTAGCCAATTCACTGATATGAACGAGGCCTTCGATGCCCGCACCGAGGCGGACGAAGCAACCAAATGGCGCAATTCGAGTGATTGTCCCTTTTTGGACGGTACCAACTGCAAAGCTCGATTCGGCAGCATCCCAGGGATTTTCTAGAAGATCACGGTACGACAAACTGATCTTGCCGCTGTCTTTGTCAATCTTATCGATTTTGACTCGGACGCGCTGCCCCTCTTCCATCACCTCGCTCGGATGTTTGACTCGATCCCAGCTCAACTTGCTGATGTGAATCAGGCCTTCGACACCACCGAGATCGACGAATGCGCCGAAATCTTTCACGGTACGAACGACCCCTTCAAGCGTGTCTCCAACCTCGATCTGCTCCATCTGTTCTTTGCGCCGAGTTTCCCGCTCGCGTTCCAAAATCGCACGACGACTGAGCACCAAGTTGCCTCGTCGCTCGTTTGCTTCGGTCACCAAGCAGACCATTTTCTGGTCAACAAATTCGGAAAGGTCTTCGACCCGGTACTCAGTCACTTGGCTGATTGGCATAAATGCACGGACGCTTCCAACGGTACACTCCAACCCTCCCGTGTTATGGCCTGTAACGGTTGCTTCGACGATAGAGCCTTCTTCGATATCATCCCAATCGCTGACTTCGATTGCCGAACCAGGAAGCGTTAGGACGTACAACCCGTCTGCTTTGTTGAGCCCGCGAACGAGAACCTCGACATCGTCACCTGGCTTTGGCTCGGCCTCGGTAAACTGTTCAAAAGGAATGACGCCTTCATCGGGTCCTCCGAGAGCGACGAAAACGGAATCCTCGTTAATTTTGAGCACTTTGGCTTGGACACGAGCGCCTTCAGCGAGCGGTTCTTTCCGAGCCGACATACCGGCCATCCCGCCAAGCATGGCATCGACATCCGCTGCAGCCAACTCGGCATCGAGTTCGGCTTGCAGATCATCGGAGAGCGAATCGCGTAAATTCGGTACCGCGACTTTGGAAGGTTGGGCTGGCTTCGGCTTCGGCTGACCCGTCGAGTCGGCTTCACCTTTCAAGCGAGGCCGTGGCGGTCCTTTCTTCTTCTTCGCTGTTTTTTTGTCCTTGGAATCCGACTTTGTGGGATCCGACAATTTCGCCGTCGAAACACTCGGTGAAGCTGGCTTGGCGACTCCCAAACCACGCGCAGCCAACGGCCCCGCGCCACTTCGAGCGACTGCCGCCAAAGGTCCACTTGGGTGCGAAGGCGTTTCGCCAGCGGCACTTTCCGGCGGTGGGGAAACGGGAACGTCCGCTGCCGGTTGGGATGCCGGAGAACCCTCGCTTTGCACAGGCTCTTGCAGAGGTTTTTCCACCGAGTTTTGTGGTTCCGATGAAGGATGAGGACCAGCCGTGGTGGAGTCGGTTTGGGGAGTTTCGCCGTTTGTCATAGGATCAATTGGGCAATAGCGTATGCGAAGAGTTTATATTAAATGATTCAGCTTGGCGGACCCTTCGATCATCCGCGAAAGCGTCGTTGTGCAGTTTACCAATCATCCTTCCCCTCTGGTAGTATCGGCACGGCTGGAATTTCGTATGATACGTAGCCCAGGCTTCCAGCCTGGGACCACAACAAAACCTAGGCTAGAAGCCTGAGGGCACAACAGAAAACCTAGGCTGGAAGCCTGAGGCCACAACAAGAAACCCAGGCTAGAAGCCTGGGGCCACAACAAAAAACCTAGGCTGGAAGCCTGAGGCCACAACAAGAAACCCAGGACTGGAAGCCTGAGGGCACAACAGAAAACCTAGGCTGGAAGCCTGAGGGCACAACAAAACCCAGGCTAGAAGCCTGGGCCACAACAAAAAACCTAGGACTGGAAGCCTGGGGGGCACAACAAAACCCAGGCTAGAAGCCTGGGCCACAACAAGAAACCCAGGCTGGAAGCCTGGGGGCACAACAAAACCCAGGCTAGAAGCCTGGGCCACAACAAAAAACCTAGGCTGGAAGCCTGGGGGCACAACAAAACCCAGGCTAGAAGCCTGGGGCCACAACAACAAAAACCCAGGCTAGAAGCCTGGGCTACGTAAACGCGTTTTCTCCCTAACTCGAAAGAATGACCATGAATGACAACCGGTATTCGCTACAAGCGTTTCTAGAAAAAACCAAGGACCGCGACTTAGACCAAGGGTTGTTCGAACTCGAGTCGGAGCGGATGCTTGACATTAACCTCAATGGTGAAGCATGGATTAAGATGGGAGCGATGATCGCTTACACCGGGCAAGTCAAGTTTGAGCGAGAAGGGATTATGTCGCAGGGCTTCTCGAACCTGCTCAAAAAATCGATCTCCGGCGAAGGTACCAAGCTAACGAAGATTACCGGCAATGGTTCGGTTTTCTGTGCTGATTCAGGAAAGAAGATTACGATTTTGAATCTGCAAAACGAGGCGATTTGTGTGAACGGGAATGATTTGCTCGCTTTCGAGACTTCGCTGACCTACAACATTAAAATGATGAAGAAAATGACCGCCATGATCGCAGGCGGTTTGTTCAACATCCGGCTCGAAGGCTCTGGGATGGTCGCCGTCACGACTCACTATGACCCATTGACGTTGCCAGTCACTCCGTCGCAACCGGTCATCACCGACCCGAACGCGACCGTGCTTTGGTCGGGCAACATCGAGCCCGAACTGAAAACGGATTTACAGTTCAAAACATTCCTCGGCCGCGGGTCGGGCGAATCGGTGCAATTACGCTTCCAAGGCAACGGCTTTGTTGTCGTTCAGCCGTTCGAGGAAGTTTATATGCAACACGGTGGCTAGTCGATCATTGTCGATCCAGCCACAGGTAACCCGTTGAACGGGCAAGCACTCGCTCCGGCATAGGCTCCCATTGTCGGAACCAATAGCAAGTCGCCAATCTCCAAATCTGGCAACCATTGGTCATGGGCGACCACATCACTACTGTCACAAGTCGGGCCTGCCAGCACGCATGGATAGGTTGGGAAGCCGAGCGGGTTGTCGGCGATCACGTTGTAATCAACGTGGTCGAAAACCTTGCCTGAAAACGATCCGTACAAACCATCGTCAATGATGTACCATCGTTTGCCACCACGCATGCTTTTCCCTAACACTCGGGTGACCAACGTCATGCATTCTGCGACCATTCCACGCCCTGGCTCGGCGATAAAGCGAACTGAAATATCGCCAAAGACGTCCTGCAGACTCACCGAGACCGAGTCACAGTAATCGGCCAACGGAATCATTTCGTTATCCCGATAAGGCGCCGGGAAGCCACCGCCAATATCGAGGACTTCTAAGAGGAAGCCGTTTGCCGCAGCTTCGTCCCAACACTTGCGGATTGAATGCAAAACGGTGCGGTAGTCCGATGGGTTGACGCACTGCGATCCGACATGGAACGAGAACCCGCGAACGTCAAGTCCTCGCTCTCTCGCCGCGATGAGCATTTCGATGACTTCCGACGGATCGGCACCAAACTTGGCGGACAGATTGATCAAACTGCTACCGCCACTCGTCGCCAAACGAAGCAACAGCTTGATGTCAGGCGTGTGGCCAGCAATCTTGTCTAACTCCGATTCGTTGTCGTAGACAAACCATCGTACACCCTCGTTGTAGCAATCCAACAAATTTTGACGCGTCTTGCAAGGATGCGTGTGCAACATTTGACTTGGGCTGAATCCAGCTCCCTTCGCGGCGAGAAGCTCTCCGTGTGAGCAGACGTCGACGGAACAACCCAGCTCGTTGAGCGTCTCGAGTACATACGGGTTTGGATTCGCTTTTGCTGCATAATACAACTCGACTCCTGGTAAATGTTCGTGCATCGTGCAATACGTTTCCACCAGTTTTGACTTTGAGACCACCAATAAAGGGGTAGAAAGTCGTTCGCCCAGTTCATGTGCTGTTTCAAACGAGAGCACACTTTGAGCATTCCGCATCCGCTGCGGTATCAGGATATCGGTTCGCATATAGTTGGATTACACCTCACAATCGATTGTGAATCGGCCTTCACTAAAGAATGGTGCCGATCGCCGGAAGGTCGGTTCGATCGGCCCGTACAGAAACAGAGCTAGCATAGAAACAGAGCTAGCATAGAAACAGAGCTAGCATAGAAACAGAGCTAGTAGAAACAGAGCTAGCTTTTCATCGACACACGTGAATCAAAGCTAGAGCGAATGTTAGTTAGATTTTCCATTTCTGCAGAGTGGCAGATGCACAAAATTGGAAAATTATTTTTCGCCTTTTTTGTTTGTGACTACTAACGACTAGACGATCGGCGCGGCATGGCACTAGGATAGCCTGTTTCATCGGTTGTCCATTCGCAGCGATCGTCGCGATGCTCTGCGAGCGAATTGCGTTTTCGGTCTGAAACATGATCGTTGGGGCGAGTCATTCGGTAGACGCTACCCAATCGCAGAGCGGATCAACCATACAGCGGAGTCGCTGCCAGCGATTACTTTCAACTTTTTAGGCCACTCTTAAAGGTTACGATAAATGCCAACGAACCAATCAACCCACTCGATAGGACAGATGCTTACCGCATCCGTTCACGCCGGACTGTCTTACGCCGAGCGTTTGACAACGGATGTTTCTCCCGAACAATTCGCTCGCTTTGCTAGGATCGGCGATACGGTGATCGAATCGAATCACGCCGCATTCAATTATGGGCACCTCAGTTTGTATGCTTGCCGGATCATCGAGACGGTCGGTGGAGATCCGACCCCCTACCTACCTTCCGCCGAGTTTACCAAGGTGTTTTCCAGAGATACAAACTGTGTGGACGACGCCGATGGGACGATTTATCCACCGATGGACGCAATCGTCGAAGCACTGGTAACGGGCTACAAAGCGGTTGCTCAAGCACTCGCGGAAGCGGAAGATGATCTTTTTCGTAGCCCCAACGTGAACGAGGCGATGCGAGAACGCTTCCCAACCAACGGTGCCATGCTCGGGTTCTACGTCGGTGGTCACTTTATGATGCACATGGGACAAACAAGTGCATGGCGACGTGCGATGGGACTCGGGCCGGTTTGAAAATCTAGTCAATCCCCGTAATGCGACGCTCCACCAACCCCGTGCCGAATGGCGTCAAATGGTAAGCGGAATGTGGTCGTTTCACGGATGGCGGAATTTGCATCCACCGGGCCGGTTCGGACTCGCAATCGGAATTGTCAGCTGCAGGAATCGGAAAACTCTTGCTCAGCCCCCCTCCCACAAATCGCCTCCCACAAATCTTCTCCGGCGCTGGTGGGGGGGCGGGACGGGGGGGCGGGACGAAGTTCATGGGGATGCCTTGGTTGCTGCCGATCGCTTCCGCCGCCGAGACAAGCACGACAGAAGGACGGTTCATGCGATCGATCCTTTTTCAGGACTCGCCATTCGATTCGGGGGCAATGAGGCAATCGAACCGGCGAACAATTGGGGTTGGTTTGAGGCGTTGTTGTTTGTTACACCGGTTAGATTCGCAAACAATCATCTGTTCAAATCCGTTCGAAGGAACCTGTATGTCGCCTTGCCACCCCCGCAAAGCGCTGTCGCTTGGATTGGCGTTTCTGTTCGCTTCCTCGTGTTTTTACGTTGGTGGATGCCAAGACGGACCGCTTTATGCACTTAAAACGGTAAATCCGTGGTTCACCATGCGTGAATGGCGTAACGATGAAGCGTTCGGCGTCACCGATCACGAGCGGCGAAAACAACTGACATCGCTGGCCAATTCCATAGAGGATTTACCCGCGGAGCGGCAACTGTATTGGGCGAATCATCTAAAACAGATTGTCGAAAATGACCCCAGCGCGGAAATGAGGCGATTGGCGGTCTTGGCGAGTGGAAAAATCGCATCTTCCGAAGATGCAATCCCGCTGATTGAAAAAGGACTTGACGATGATAGCATGAAAGTACGGATGGAGGCTTGCCGCGCACTCGGACGGATCGATGACGAAGCCTCCTCGCGAATGCTTGCAACGATGGTGGGCAGCGAAACCAACCAAGACGTTCGCCATGCTGCAATCGCATCGCTGGCCGGTCACAAGAACCCCGTTTCTACCAACTCGCTGCGATTGGCGCTTTCCGATCACAACCCGGCAACCCGAGATTTGACGATGCAGTCGCTCCGGAGCGTTACCGGTAAACAACTTGGCGATGATCCCGATGTTTGGATTGCGGAACTTAACAAGGACGTCGATACAGAGCCCAATGCCTCGACAACTTTGATGCGATAAGGCGGCTCGACTTTGCGGAAACGGATTGAATCAAGATGCCGCTAACTTCCAAACGGCAATTCCCATCGTTGCGCGGTGATATAGCACTCGTAAAAAACATGTTCAAATACCGACCCGATAATCTATTGCCCAAACCACTCCGATTGGGAATTCCTTCAGCAATCCCCAAGCGGAGCTTTGGCGCGACGACCCTTGCTTGTTGCTTGCTGATTTCAAACCTTTGCATTGCTAGCGAACCGGTTCGCGTTTGGGTGGATGCCTCAGGCCAATTTACGATTGAGGCCCGTTTGGAAGCGATCGAAAATGGCACGGTCATCCTGGTTCGTCCCAATGGTTCGCGTGTGCGGATTGCTGAAGATCAGCTTGGATTTTCCGACCACGATTATTTGGAGCAATGGCGAAGTCGTCCTCCGGTTTCTGAAAATACGCTTCGTTTTGCGGCTCCCGAGTTGCCGGAAATGCCGCTGCTTCCAAAATGGACCTATCCAAAAGCCACCACTCAACTTGAGGACGGACAACCTCTTGCGGCAAAGGCGGAAGCCTCAAGCCATGTTGACAGAGCAGGCAACCAATCGAGGCAGGGGGCAATTCCAGGCTCCATTCCAGCGGATCCCCAAGCAGACCCGATCTCGGTCGGATTCGGAAATGTGACGATCGGGCCCTTGCATGCTTATGATCATTGTTCACCACCAATGCCGATCATCACCGACGCCAACGCCTTTGTTGCCGTTTCGGTTAGCACGGGTGTGACGGTAAGTCCCGACGAGGCGAATCGCGTCATTCGCTTTGACCCCAAATCAGGTGAATCGAGAATCGTCTGGAAATCAAAACGGACCCTGACGTTGTTGGACCACCATCGACCGTCAAAACAGACGCTGGTTCTCACGGGCCATAGCAACCGAGGATCGGGTGGCCAATTGGCGGTCGTTCGCGGCTGGGACGAGGAATCGATTTCCATTCAATTACAGCGGTCACTTCCCCCAAAGGACGATGATGACGCTCGCAATTCGTTTCGCCCCACTCAGGTGTACTGGGCTAAATGGCTTGATGACGAACATATTATCGCAGCAATCAACTCAAAGTTGGCGGTTTGGAATATCGTTTCAGGTGAGCTACGCCACTTGATTTGTTCGATCGATTCCCAGTCGGTACCCGCGATCTCTGCTGGCCGCCACTATGTGGCCGTCCCCGATGCCGGAGGCGTTTGCTTGTATCGAACTCAAGACGGAAAATTCTTGGGTCGGCTGCCGATTGAATCGAATCGTTACGCTCAAGTTGCCTTTTCACCGCATGGCGATTCGCTGGCGATTACGACAACGAATCGACTTCGCGTTTGGGAATTGTCGACGGCCTCGATCCGCGGAGAGGTGGCGTCACGGCGGAGTTTGGGAAAATCTAAACCGGTTTGGATTGATAACGATTTGGTCTTGTCGTCGAGTGGGGTTCTACTGAGCCTCTTTCGAGGCGTGCCCGTTTGGCGATACGAATTGGTGGGTACCGAAGTCGGGCCCGTCGGAAAGCAAACGATCGGATTTTTGACGCGACGTCCGACCGGTGAAATCATCGTCACTCAAATCCCCCATGCCGCTGCAACGGCGGCGATGGCGGAAGTCGACCGTCGATTGACTCCCGCGATCGTGGCGAACTGGAGAGTGCCTGGACGAAGTCGGTGGGTGGACGGGCAATGGGCCGATGAGCTAGAAAACGAATAGTCGCCTCCATGGGGAGCATCGATTTGATGCCAATTTTCTGCCTTGGACCTGCAGAGACTGGGCGGCAAAAGCCAGGACAAGGTAGCCGCCACTTGTTTCCTCCGCCGAGACAAGCTCGCCGGAAGGATATTTCACGTTTCAGAATTCCTTCCGTCCACGCCATTCTACCGTGCTTCGTTTTGTTCTCTACGCCAACGGCGTCACACAACGCAGCCTAGGGTGAGAGCCTTCCATCGCCTTTACGACGGACGCGGCGGCGTGGCAACATTTCGATGATTTGCGCCGCGACCTCTTCGGTTGCTTTGTAGGACACATCTAGACATTCCCAATCTTGTTCGTTGATGAGTCGACGAATCTGCTTGAGTTCCGATCGGATGTCGGGCAAGTTCGCGTATTTCGGCACGGCTAAATGACTCATTTGCTCAATTCGCGTTTGCCGCACCGATTCCAAATGTGCCGCACTCATGGTCAATCCGATCACTCGCTTCGCATTCAGCTTTAAAAGAGGTTTTGGCAATGGCATGTTGGGAATCAATGGAACATTGGCTGCCCGGATGCCACGAAATGCCAAGTAGCAACAGGTGACACTCTTACTCGTTCGTGAAGCCCCCACCAAAACGACATCCGCTTGTTTTAGGTCATCGATTTTTTGGCCATCATCATGTGCGAGCATGAAATCCATCGCATCGATGCGGTCGAACTGAGCTTGATGAACGTCGTACAGCAATCCCGCCCGGGCCTTTGGTGCCAAGCGCAGATGATCGCTTAGAACGGAAACGGCAGGACCGAGGACATCGATACAAGGGACCGCTAAGCGGCGTGCTTCCGTGTGGACCGCTTTGCGAACCTCTTTTTCGACGATTGAATAGCAAACCGCAGCACCTTCTTTGGCCGCATTTTGAATGATCTCGATCGCTTTGTCTGCTTTGCGAATCCCGGCAATGATAGAGATGTCGACTTCACAATCGGGAAACTGTTCGAGTGCAGCGCGGATCAAACTGTCGGCTGTCCGCCCCGTTCCACCGGACAACACAACAATCTTTGCCGGTTTGTTTTGTTTGACCGATGACATGTTTCGTTCCCCTAAGCCGCTTCGCCTTCCGAAATTTCCCCATCCTCGCTGACGTCTTCGAAGCGAATCGATACCTGTTTACTGACGCCCGATTCTTGCATCGTCACCCCATACAAGGTTGTCGCTGCCGTCATTGTTTTCTTGCTATGAGTAACGACAACGAATTTGGAATGATCCAAGAATTCACTCAGTACGGTAACAAACCGTCCGATGTTGGCTTCGTCGAAAGGGGCATCCACTTCATCGAGCACACAGAACGGGCTAGGCCGATACTGGAAGATCGACATCAGTAGTGCGACGGCTGTCAATGCTTTCTCGCCGCCTGACAGTAGTGAATTGTTAAAGCTTGGTTTTCCAGGCGGCGTGGCAACGATCTCCACGCCTGCTTCGAGCGGATCTTCGTTCTCTTCTAGGACCAAGTCAGCCGTCCCGCCGCCGAATGATTTTCGGTACAACTTTTGGAAGTTCTGGCGGATCGCCTCGAGTGTATCGAGGAACAAGCGACGGCTATCCGCATTGATGCGACCAATGATGCGCTGCAGCGAATCTTTGGCCGCCGTCAAATCTTGGTACTGCCCATGCAATTCGTCATAGCGAGTTTGCAGACCTTCGAGTTCGTCGAGAGCCTCCATATTGACGGATGTTGTTTTCTGCAATTGGCTGCGCAGATCCGTGATTTCCTTCTCAATGGCTTGGCGATCCTCCGGTTCCTCCAAATCCTCGGGCGGTTCACTACCGCGAAGATCGATTTGGTAATCCTCCAGTAACCGATCCGCCAACGTTTCGCGTCTCAGTTTGGCATTGTCTCGTTTGGCCGTGATTGCATGAACCGCTTCACTCGCTCGACTGGTTTGCTTGATAGCTGCTTCGCTCGCCTTCACGATTTCTCGATTTTCGCTACGAACCTTTGCTGCTGCGGTGGCTAGTCGCGTAAGTTCTCGAGCTCCTCGATCCGATTCCCATTGGAGGGACGCCAAACGACTCGTCGCTTCGAGTGTCCGCAGGGTCAATTCATTGATCCGCGTGCGTCCTTGTTCCGCCTGCGTGCGAACCTCGGCTACGGCGGCTTCGCGTTGTCCTTGGTCGCGTCGTTGTTGAAGCAGGGCTGCGGAAAGTGCTTCGAATTTCTGTTCGGCACGTGCCACATCGACGCTAATCGCCATCACGCCACTGGTCGCCGATTGGAGTGCCGACTGAGCGCCCGATAGCATCTCGTCGACCTCAGCCGCTTCGAGTTCGAGTGTTTCGATATCGTGACGGCCTTCGGCGATTCGAGTTCCTAACGCTGTGAAATCGGATTCGGACGTCGAACGTGCGCGGCGGGTCTCTACGATTTCAGCATCGATTTCTTCATACGATTCTTGAATCGTTTTTCGGCGTTCCTGAGCATGCCGAAGTTCTGCCTTCGCGGCAGCCCGATCGGTGATCATCCCGCGATGACGCTGTTCGATTCGCCCTAGTTCCGCTGCTTGGTCATCGACCAAGGATGCCAACCGTTGAGACTCTTTCTCCGTTTCATTCAATTGAAATTGATAGTGCTTGATCTCTTGCTCAGCGGCCGTGATTTGACTACGGCGACTGACCAATCCCGTTGAAGTACTCGCCGGTCCGACAACCATCGTACCGTCGGTTTCGAGCAACTCGCCTGATGCGGTCACAAATCGCAATCCCGCGCCGCTCAGTTTTCGCAGCCCGAGAGCGGTAGCGAGTGAATCGACCAGCCAAGTGCTGCTGAGCAGATGTCGGGTTAGCGCTTCGAACCGAGCCTCGCATTTGATCATCCTGTCGCCGCGTCCGATGACACCCTTCAAGCCGTCGAGCCGTATGCGGTCCCCCGGTCGGCGTCGAGGCAGTTCGTCGATGCGAATCAATCCGACGCGGCTTTCGATCGACAAGCTGCCGCTTAAAATCGCTTCTTGCAGTTGGCCGCCTTCCACGATCAAGTATTGGGATCGCGATCCAAGGGCTGCATCAATCAGCGGAGCGACATGCATATCGACTTCGAAACATTCGGCAACGATACCGAACATCGACTTGGCCAAGGGATGATTCTCATTGCGGAGTGATTCGAGAATGCTTCGCACCCCGCCTGAAACACCCTCTTGGCGGCGATGCAAATCCTGTAGCATGCTCAACCGTTCGCTGACCCCTTGCAGCCTCACCTTCAATGCCGAGACCTCTTCGCGTCGGCGTTCGAGCGTGCGGCGGCTATCGCTAAGTTTAGCTTCCGCTAATTCGGCCTCCTTGGCTGCTTGTTCGATTTTCTCCTCTAACGATGCAACACGCTCTTCCGCAATTTTCGCTTCCTTTTCGGCCTCGAGTCGCAGCGATTTTGATGAATCGAGGCGTCTCTCTAAACCGGCTAGCAAACGCAGGACTTCGGCGATTTGCTGCTCGGAGCGTTGACGTTTCGCCTCCAAATCGGCAACGCGGCGGACGGCGGCTAAATGCTTCTGTTGGACCTGGTCGCGACGCTGACGAACCTCGTCGACTTCGGCTTGAATCTTGTCACGTTCGGCCTCCGATTCACGACTGCGACGTTGAACCTGCGCTAGTTCCGCCTCGTATTGAGCCAGCCGCTCATTGGAACTGCGAAGTTCGGCGGCTGCCGAGCCTGCCTGTGTTTGTAGCAAACGGACGCGTCGGAGTGATTTGGAGACCGACAAACGCAGGTCAGCGATCGTCGACTCGTCGGCGTCACGGCGGCCACTCAGTTCGGCAATCCGTTGCAGACTTTGCGATCGCTGCTCTTCGATCATGCGAGCTTCGTCCGCAATCTGCTGCAGCTTCATATCAGCCGCTTGCCGCTGCTCGGTCATCTGCTCGCGAAGTGATTCCAATTCCTGTTGTTTTGCAATCGCCGAGGTTAGATCGAGCTCCGATGCATCGAGTTCATCACTAAGAAGTCTCCAATCGGTCCAAGCGATTTGTGTGCGAAGTTCTTTTAACCGCTCCGTTGCGATCCGATAGCGTTCCGCCTTGCTCGCCTGGCTGCGAAGACTCCTTAGTCGACCCGCCACCTCGTCGACGATATCGCCGAGGCGAGTCAGGTTGGTTTGGACACGGGCGAGTCGCCGCTCCGCTTCGACCTTCTTCGTCTTGAAGCGGCTAATCCCCGCAGCCTCTTCAAAAATCGCCCGACGGTCCTTGGCGTTCGCCTGCAGCATCCGATCTACTTTGCCCTGCTCAATCAAGCTGTATGCATCGATACCGATGCCCGTCCCTTGGATCAGACTTTTGACGTCCTTTAACCGGACCGCTTGGTTATTGATCAGATACTCGGTCTCACCACTACGAAACACTCGGCGGGTGACGTGAACCTCGGGAGCGTCAACCGGAAGCGAGCCGTTTTCATTATCGAAAATGATCGTCGCCTCGGCGGACGAAGCGGGACCGCGAGTTTGTGAGCCTTTGAAGATGACATCCGACATGTCCTTGCCTCGCAAACTTTTCGCACTTTGCGAGCCGAGAACCCATTTGATAGCGTCGACAATGTTCGATTTGCCGGAGCCGTTTGGGCCGACAACGACTGTAATGCCGTCCGGGAAGTCGAAGCGGGTTCGGTCAGCGAAACTTTTGAACCCGGCCAGTTCGAGTGCTTTTAGCATGCGAAGAGTTTATTTGCTCGGGAACAAGTGGGGTGCGGGAAATGTCTTCCTACAGAGTAAATGAAAGCTTGCTCTAAGCCTAGCTCTGTTTCTGTTTTTGCCGTTTTTTCAGGTTATTTGGGCAAGGTAGGGCATTTCGAGACGGGATTGCAACGAATCAACAAAATGGGCTATTTATTGATTGCAGTGGAGCTGACCCATCTGGTTGGCTGTTTATCCGCGACGTACAAGAAGACCCCCAAACGGAACAGGCTATGCAACGCAGGAGGCGGAATTTGACCGGTTTTGCCCAACGATTGCACGCAAGACCCATGCATGCGACCGGGTGGTGGCTGCGATCTTGTCTCGCCACACTCTGTCTGCTGATTGCCGCTTCGATCAGTTCCTTCGCCTCTGCACAATCCGCCCAAAATCCTGAGCAATCACCAATATCCGCTGAGTTTTCCACCGCTTTTGAACAGCTGAATCAAGCGATTGCGGCGGGGCAACACGAGAAAGCGATAGCGTTAGCCCGGCGACTGGACGATCAAAAGCCGACCGAGATCGATTTGTCCCTGTCGCTCGTCCAACTCGCTCGATCGCTGCAAGCGTCCGGAGAAACCGCTGGCGCGAGTGAGTTTTACACTCGAACTTGCGATGCACTGACGCGTCCTGCGTCCGCGAATTTGGCTGCCGAGACTGTCATCAGTATGCGGCTCATGGCAGCGACATGGTTCGTTCAAACCGAAGAACGTTCAATAGCCGCTGTCTCACTTGAGCGCGCCTTTGAGCGCGCCGACGCATTCTCGGAACTGCAACGCAAAATCGCCGTCGATCTCTGCTTGACCCTTGGTGCTGATTCTCTGCAAAGCGGTTTGCCCGAGATCGCCAGCGTTGTCTACCCGCTCGCGGTCAAACATGCTTCGGATCAACAGCGGTCACTGGCAATGCTGGGCGACGCTTGGGCGATGGCAATGTTGGGCAAGCAACCCATCGAAGCGGCAAACCGAATGACCGATTTCGTGAACGCTTTTCCGAAACATCCCGATGCACCGCGCGCTCTACGCGCAGCGGTAGCTTGTTTGAAGCAGTACTCTGCAAACACAGATAAGGCGAACACAGATAAGGGAAATGCAGAAAAGGGCGATTTCGCGGCGGCTCCTTTAGATAAAAGCGAACAAGAAAACCGCATCCTTACGGACTTGCTAACTCGGTGGCCTGACTTGATTGAGGCGAAAGAGATCACAGCGAACTACGTCGGAAGGAGAGCGGACCAGATTCCGATGTCGGTGCAGAATTGGATTGTTAGCCAAGCGAAAACGGATCAAATCGACGCCCTTGACCCTCCAATGATTGTCCTCGCTCTGCAAATCGCAGCGACCCATTCCGATTCGACCTGTTGGGATCGCTGCAAAGCCAAGCTGGGGGAAATCGACCAAACGGGACAATGGACGTCCGATCTGCTCGATCGCTTGGCTTCGAAATCCGATGCCGAGCAATTCGTGATCTATTTGCTAACGTCTTCGTCCGAAATGGGTAACACGAAGGATCGATTCGAGCCAGCTAGCGCCGCCGATTCCGTTTCCGGTCCGAAGAGGGCCATTTGCCCGATGGCACGCGAGGCGGCCTGTCGTTGGGCCGGACGAAATCAGAATTGGTCGATGCTAGCAATGGCAGCGTCTTCAACGTCTCCTGAAACAAACGATCCGACTCGCACCGTAGCGATGGAGCGTCTTTTTGCCGAATCGTTGATGCAAACGGGACACAAAGCCGCCGCACATGCTTGGTGGGTCCACTTGGTGGATATGCGAAAAGTCGATGATTTTGCGACGTTGCTGCGGTGTGCTGAAACGGAGAGTTCGCTGGGCGAGGTTGGTGTGGCATCGCGGCGCGTCGATGCGGCCAAACAGGCAGCGGGTGACGATCAACTTCGCGGATGTCTGGTTTCGATGTTGGCCGCCGAGCTGGCTGTCCGTCGACTGCGGTTCGATGAGGCCCGCGGGGAACTCGAGGCGGTTGTCCGTAGCAGCACGGTCGACGCCAGCTTACGGGGGCGTGCTCAGTGGATGATTGGCGAGACGTTTTATCTACAAGAACGCTTTACCGATGCGATCGAAGCGTACCGATCGGTTGCAGGAATGGACCCCGACGGTGTCTGGGTCGCCGCCGCTTTGGTTCAGGCAGGAAAATGTTTTGAACAATTGGGGAGGACACGGGACGCCGCCGTTTGCTATTCGACACTTATGGCTCGGCATCGTGATAGCCAATATGCCGAATTGGCGAGCCGCCGCTTGGCCGCTTTATCGAATGCTACTTCATCGGATTCAAACAAAACGTTACGACGATGAGCGATTTAATACCGAAATTTTCCAAAAAACAACCGAACTCGCGACGATACGGGTCGCTGTCTCCACAAACCGCTGGTTTGATGTCTCGCGTCATGCCCGCCGTGGTGCTGGCAATCGGAGCGATCTGGCTGATGATGCATCTGGAAAACGCGTCCGCTCAATTCCCCAGCCGCAATCAGAATATTTCCGCTCAGACAGACGGTTACCCGCAGAATCGGCCGTCTTACGACAGCGGTATTCCGACGATTCCCGTTGAAGCGATGACAGCGTCGGCAAAAGGACCTCAAGAATCGAATGCCGAAGCGGCCACCGAGGACGCCGAATCGGAATCGTCTTGGCAATGGCCAACGGTCGTGTCCAAAGCGGCCGAGGGGGGATGGTTGATGTTGCCGCTAGCGGTTTGCTCGCTCATCGTTTTCTCTTTGTCGCTAGAGCGAATGATTGCCCTGCGTCGCAGCCGAGTGATCCCGCGTCCTTTCGTTCGCCGGTTCACCGAATGTGTCGAGGATGGTCAATTGAGCTATGAAGAGGCAACCGAGTTATGCGAAGAATTTGATTGCCCCGTTGCCGAGGTCTTTCAAGCTGCCGTCCGCCGTTGGGGGCGCCCTATGTTCGAAATCGAGCAAGCGGTGATGGATGCGGGCGATCGAGTTGCCGATGGCTTGAGACGGTTTGTGCGAGTGTTCCATGCAATCAGCAATGTCGCTCCTCTGATGGGGCTACTGGGAACCGTCCTGGGGATGATCGAAGCATTCGAGACGATCAGTTCGCAAGCCTCCATCGGACGCCCTGAAATGCTTGCGTCGGGGATCAGCGTTGCCTTGATGACAACGGCGGGTGGGCTAAGTGTCGCCATTCCTGCTTACTTGGCCTACATGTACTTCAGCAGCAAATCGGATCGCTACCTGGGCGAAATTGACAAACTGTGCCAACGTGTTATCGATTGCATTTCGGCTGAAGGTCTTGAAAACAACAACTCGCCGAAAACGAACGCCAAGAGGAAGCGAGCAGCCTAATGTCGATCCGTCGTGAAAAAACCGAGGACGCAACGATCAATTTGACGCCGATGATTGACGTCGTGTTTCTGCTTGTGATCTTCTTTATGGTCGGCAGCAAGTTCAGCGAAGCCGAAAGTCGGATCAATGTTAACGTTCCGTCCGTCGGAGAACTGCGTTCGATTACTCGTGCACCCGATGAACGTATCGTGGTCGTTGATAACAAAGGTGAGGTTACATTGGACAATTCCGTTGTCACGATCGATCAGTTGACGCAAACGTTGAGCGAACAACATGCAAACTATCCAAGTTTGCGAGTGGCGGTACGAGGCGATGGAGCAAGCTCGTTCCAAAAGGTCGCCGAGGTATTGCACGCGGTTCGCAGCAGTGGCGTTGAGCAAGTTGGATTGTCAGCCAAAAGCGCTCATCGTTAGTTTCTTTGCCATCTCCCATCGTCGCGAAACTCGCCAAGAGTTTCGCTTCGCATCTTAGGTCAACGAAACGATTGAAGAATTTCGCTACCCGTGATGCCGTCATGATGAACCCCTTTTCCGAGTCGACTCTGCCCCGTTTGACCGGCGTCGTGGATCTGAAGGCGAGCCAATGTGTCCATGCGATCAAAGGAGACCGGGCTAACTATCAACCACTCCGCTGGCCGAGTCGTGATGGTGATCGTGAAATAGGTACCCCCCAACGCCTTGTCGAACACTATCATCAACTAGGCCTGCGTTCGATTTACATTGCCGATCTCGATTCGCTCGGCGGCAAACCGGTCCAGTTTCAAGCGATGGAAGAAGCACTTTCGCCTTTCGAAGACTTGGAGAGTATTCTAATGGATCCTGGCTTGAGGGGGATCGATTTGATGGACCAACTTGATGTGTCGCGAGTTTGTGATGCGATCCAACTGGCCAACCGGTTCTCAAAGAGCACGATCGTTCTGGCCAGCGAGAGCGTCCGAGATTTGCGGGCGTTCGAAGTACTCGCCGAACGCATCGGGCCAGAGCGAGTCGCACTGGGTCTCGACTATCATGCGGAGCGGTTTAGAACCGTTGACACGGACACCCGAGAGAGCGATTGGCTCGCGGCGGCCCAGCGAATCGGCATCCGGCAAATCGTGATCATCGACACCTATCGCGTGGGCACGTCGGGCGGACCGACACTGGGTGAGATTTGCAGGCGTATTTCGGAAGCTTTTCCCGATTTTTGCATCACCGCTGGCGGCGGGATTCGCAATACCGAGGATGTCGAAACGCTGCGATGTTGCGGATGCGACCGATTCCTCGTCGCAACCGCGTTACTCCCGCCGCATCCGGGCTAGTGCTTCAAACACATTTAAGTTGGGGTTCGTTCTATTCGTGGCATTAGGTTTCCAGCCTGCGATTTGCGACAATTACGGATTGGCAGGCAGGATGCCTACCCCCACGTTTTGATGTGGTGGAAGCACAAGTTCATCGTCCAATACCCCAAATGAGCTCTTACAGGGCACTCGAAACGATCAAAAACCGCGTGTTACCGTTGCAACCGGAATCATCCAATTGAGTTTTCAAAGAAGCTGTTTTTCGGGATTCGCGTTTGCTCCGATTGTTGATTAGAATAGCCGTCGAGCGTTTTCCGGCTCCAATGTTCCCCTTTTCTCGTTTTTTCATCTTTGGGTGTTTGTTGTGCGACCATTTCCCGATCGTCACCTTGCGTTTTCATCCTATCGTTTGTCGCTCCTTCTAGGGATGGCAGTTTTTTGCTCCGTTTTTTCTTTGAATACGGTCGGAGCGATCGACTTCTTGACGGTCCACCAAGCGTCGCGACTAGGATTGGTCGAAGCTTGGCAGCGACAAATCACTTTGCCTGCCGGCGCGTCATCGATCGTGGATCAAAAGCTGTACGTTCACAATAACTTGGTCCGCGAGTACATTGAAGTCGTTCGTGCCGACGATGAAGAAAACGTCTTGTTGCGAATTCCGACCGACCGCGTGGATTCAAGCGGAAACGAGATTGGTAAAGAGGAAGCCGAGCGACTGGCAAGAAACGAGGTTCGGCGATTCAAACGACGTGGTATCGAAGCGAAGATCGCTTCAAGCCAAGTTCCCATCATTCGGCTTTATACGCTTGCCGACGATGGAACGGTTGAATCTCGAGACGCAGAAACGGGCGAAGTCGTTTGGATGGTTCGCGTTGGCGAACGCCGTTACAAGTACCTCGGAATGGGCGTGGGAGACAAGTATGCAACGGTCATCAATGGTGGCAACGTCATCGAATTGGACGCCGCCAATGGCGAAACGATCGCATCGGTTCCCGTCGCCAATATGCCGATTTACGGCGCTCTTCAAGTGGGAGATTATTCGATCTTTGCCACGATCCAAAATGGGATCGAAGCTTATTCGTTGTCGGAACCCGATCGAGTTCCATTCCGCGAAACCGTCATTGGCCAAGCTTTGGCCATCCCTACACGGGCTCCTCAATCCAACAAGTTAGCATGGACGACCGATCGCGAGTATTTCTATTGTATGGAAGCGTCGGGAAACCCATCCCTTCTATTTCGCCTAAAAACCGATGGCATCGTAAGCGGACGAGTCGCGGCCGCAAGCGGTGATCGATTCTATTTCGGATCGGAAGCTGGCCAAATCTATGGGGTACGCGGCACTCGTAGCGGCGAGGTCATGTGGAGCAAACCCTACGGAGAACCATTCTACGAGACACCAATCATCGCGGGCAAACAAGTTTTGATTCACTCTGCGTTTGGGAACCTTTTGTCCCTCGATATGGAAACGGGAGATTCCAAATGGGAACATCCGGCAACCAGTGTCGATAAATTGATCGGCATGATCAATGGCAAAGTGTTTGCATCTTCGTTAACCGGATCTTTGGTTGTTATCGATCTTGAAACGGGCCAGCGAATCGCCACCATGGCCGGGTTGCAACCCAGTCGCATTTTGATAAACACGATGACCAACCGGTTGTACTTGATCGGTAGGAGTGGCTATGTCCAATGTTTGCACGCCGAAGGTGCTGTCATGCCCACATTCCAAGAGGCTTACCAAACAAAATCCGAAGAACAAGAAGAAGCGCAAAAGGAGGACGAGAAGAAGCCAGAACAGAATACGCCCGGCTTGGACGCTCCCGGTTTTGGTACGCCAGCGGACCCGTTCGGCGGTGGCGGAGCCGACCCATTCGGCAATCCCGACGATGGCGGGGCTGCGGCCGATCCATTCGGTGGCGGCGGTGCTGATCCCTTCGGTGGCGGTGGTGCCGATCCCTTCGGTGCCGACCCGTTTGGAAACTAGTCAATGGCATGCGTCCGAGACCAACTTGTCATCAAGCTGAATCGTGGCAGCTCGAAATCGGAATCCTTTCAATCGATCTGTCAAACTCTTGCCGAATATGCAAACGTTGACCGCGTTTGCCTTTTGGAAAAGAATGGAAAATGGTTTTATCTGGCGGCCACCAGCAACGGGAAATCGATCGACCGAAGAACCCGACTCTCCCGTTCGATGCAAGCATTTGTCACGAACGCCGTCGACGTTGAAACTCTGACGAGCGACACACCGTTTTGCTATACAGTCGGCTCGGGGGAACCAATTCCCGCCCCGATTTCCGAATCCTTTCATCGCTTTTTGATCGAATCGGGATCACGCCAGGTTGCGATCATACGCTTTGACCCGGCCGAATCCATTGAACAGGATTCGAATGCAAGCCTGCCACATTCAATCGTGATCTTGTTGGAGCGTTTCGATGCCAGGGATCAGGCCAAAATAGATCAGGCCAAAATAGATCAGGCCAAAATAGATCAGGCCAAAATGGATCAGGCCAAAGCGGATCAGGCCAAAGCGGATCGAGTTGGCGTCTGTTCGGAAATCAATGAGATTCAGTCACTGGTTGAGGCGTCACTCGTCAACGCTGTCAACCGAAAAGTGGCTTGGACGGAACCGTTCTTCGACCGGATTCGTCGTGCAAGCTTTAGGAAGCGGATTGCGTTTGCAGCGGCAACGCTGGTTATGCTCTTCGCTCTGCTCCTATTGGTTCCCATCGAGTTTTGGGTGCCGGCGGAGGGGCAACTCGTCCCCTCGATTCGACGTTCGATCTTCGCTCCAGCTGACGGGACAGTGTTGGAATTGCCTGTCGGTAACGGGTCCTCTGTTGATCAAGGCGACACGATCGCGATTATCCGCAGTCGTGACTTGGATTTGAAAACACAACAAATAGAAAATGAGATTGCCGCCGTTCGTGCCAACCTTGATTCGCTCGTCCGATCGCGTGGCAGTAGCTCGGATCGACTCGACTCCTCCGCGTCCTCTACCGAACAGGTGCTAAAAGCTCGACTCGAAGGATTGGCCCAGCAAGCCGAATTCTTGAATCGTCAACAACAGGAACTCACCGTGAGGAGTCCGATCCGTGGGCAGATCGATCATTGGAACATGGAGCAAAACTTGTCGAGCCGTCCAGTGGCACGCGGACAATTCTTAGCGGATGTGGTTAACGAAGAGGGCGGCTGGGTTTTGCAAATCGAATTGGATGATCGTCATAGTGGCTACATGACACCGATGATGCCGGAAACTCCCTTCAAAGTCAATTTCGCACTGCGATCGCAGCCCGGCAAGAACTTTGACGCAATCTTGGACCAAATCGATGATACCGTACAGCAAAATGAATCAGGGAAATGGGTGGTTAGGGCACGAGCGGATCTACCAATGGATGCGTTTAGCCATCAATCGAGTGTCCGCAGTGGAGCAACCGCCGATGTCAAAATCCTCGCCGGAACTCGCTCAATCGGATTCGTCTGGTTTCGAGGTCTGATCGAATGGTTTCGCACAAAGGTTTAATCAATAGAATGATACGATTTACGCATTCCTGCTTCGTTCTGATCTCCATCATGTCGCTGACAAAATCGGTATGTGCTGACGATGCTGTGATCGTTATTGAGGACTTAATCGTCCGAGCGATCGACCAAGCAGACGTCCCTGCGATGCAGACGGGAGCGATTCTCGACATAAGAGTTCATGAAGGAGCATCGGTCGCGGCAGGAACCATTTTGGCTCAACTCGATGATCGACATGCTCGGCTAGAACAACAAATTGCATCGGTGAACTCGGCGATCGCCGAACGAAAACAAATGGATGCAACCGAGAGTTCGCTAGCGAAAAAAAAACTCGCTCGTCAGGAGCATCACGCTAAGCAAGGCGAAATTGATGTGCAGATCGCATCGATCCAAGCAAACAATCAGCTGCAAGTGCTGGCGTCTGAAAAGTCGGAAGCTGCCGCCGAAAACGAACTCAATCGAGCCGTCGATGCCCGCAAACGCTACGTCGACAGTGTCTCGCAAAGCGAGATAGATGCACTGCGTTTAGCGTTCGAACGCTCAAAACTTGAAACTCAACAAGCGGTTTTTCAATCAAAGGTTGACGAGTTGTCAGCGCAAGCCGAAACCATTTCCGCTTCGGCACAGAAAATTGCAGTCGAAGAAGCACGCATCGGAATCGAGCGTGCCAAACACGACAAAGAGGTACAGTCGCTCGAGGCCGAACTTGCCGCATTTCAAAGTGATCTTGCCCGCTTGACGGTCGATCAATACCAAGTGGTTGCCCCCTTTGACGCGACCGTCGTTGAACTTCTGCGGCAAAAAGGAGAATGGGTGCGAGCGGGTGAACCACTGATGAGACTCATCCGACTCAGCGAACTTCGAGCGGAAGGATACGTCGATGCTGACTTTCGTGATGCACTGCTAAGCAACGCGAAGACAAGACTCAGACTTGTCGGCGAATCGGAGCGAGAAATTCAACGCGATGGATTGAAGGTATTCGTCAGTCCCGAAATTGATCCGGTCAATCATCAGGTTCGCTTTTGGGTCGAGTTCGCGAACCCGAAGCATGATGTCCTACCCGGAATGCGAATGGAAATGCAAATGATTCTCGCGGGCGATCAATGAAACCATTGAAGTTGCGCAGCGATTTGACTTGGAAAAATATCGAGACCCGGAACCAATGCTTGTGGGTGCTCCGCGATCCACTTTCGTGCGACTACTTTTACTTAAACCAACGCGACCGAACGATTCTTGCTCTAGCTGACGGAACTCGATCCATTGACCAAATTGTGGATCATTGTAACCAAGTCTTTGCGCCAGACGTCGTGTCCGCTCCGCATGTCGTCCACTTTTTGGCGGACGCCAATCGAGCCGGAATGTTGGTCCAGTCATCAAATAGGCCTACCGGTAGCGACCAACGACTTCGCAATCGACCGCGATGGTGGCAAAATCCGATGGCGGTTCGGCTACCCGGGGTCCCCGTCGGTGAGACGCTTGATCGGCTTTTCGCTTTCTTTGCTTCTTTTATCAAAAGAGGGGCTGAGCCTGTTTTCTTGACGCTCGCGGCTTTGCTTCTACTCTCTGCGGCTTTGCTCGCCTTCTTTCAACGCTCGGCGATCCACGATCACGTTACGCTGGTCTCGTCACAGCCGTTGGTCGGTACGACCGTTGGATTGTTATTGGTTTTGTCGTTTACAAAACTGACGCATGAATTGGCTCATGCCATTGCGTGCCGATACTTTGGTGCTGATTGTCGGCAGATCGGTATCCTGTTGTTATTTGGCTTTCCCGTCTTGTATTGCGATGTTTCCGACGCCTGGCTGTTGAAAAAGCGTTGGCAACGGATAACCGTTTCAGCCGCTGGGATGGCGGCTGAATTATTGCTCGCTGCCGTGGCGACGTTTCTTTGGCTTTGGACGGACGCTTCGATGCTCCGAGATATCTTGGTTACGGTGATGGTCGTATGCTCAATCAGTACGATTTTGGTCAACGGCAATCCTCTGCTCCGATACGATGGCTACTACATACTTTCCGACCTGATCGGTATTCCAAACCTATCCACCCAAGCAAACGCCGTTACCACAAAATGGATTCGCCGAATTCTATGGGGTGACATCGATAGCAGGCACTCGCCCCTTTCCAATCGGACCCACGATTGGTTCTATTCGGATTTTCTTCTGATTGTCTACTCGATCGCTTCCGCATTGTACCGAGCTTCTATCTATCTTTTCCTCGGTTGGCTGGCTTACCGTGCCGCGGAATCAAAAGATCTTGGACCAATAGCTGCCGTTTGCATCGGAGCAATAGTGATTCTGGTTGCGTTCCGCTGGCTTGCACGCATCTATGCGAAACCTACTGCGATTCGTAGTCGTCGTAGGACGATCTACCAGCGTCCCGTAATCATGACAATGATCGCTCTGTTCGCCATGGGAGCTTTCATGCTAATCCCTAGGAAACAAACCGTAAGCGGTTACTTGATTGTCATGCCACTGCACTCACAAGAGGTGTTCGTGACGGTTCCAGGTCAAGTCGTCTCTGCGGTTTCGGAAGGGGCGACGACGAAAGCTGGCGATGTGCTGGCAAAACTATCGAATCCCGAACTGGAATACGAACGGCTAACCGTCGCGACGATGCTAGAGGCTAAGCGCGCTGAGCTGGCTGGATTGGAAAGTCGTCGTCGCTTAGCCAGTCATACGTCGTCCGAAGACTCCACAATCAAAATGGTGTTGACGGAATTGATCGAAGGCTATGAGAGGCAACAGGAACTGCTGGAATTTGAACATCAGCGGTTGACGATCCGTTCGCCTCGATCAGGGAAAGTGTTTGCAGCGCCAACCCGAAATCAAGCGACCACAGCGGTCCGCGAGATTGGTTTTTGGAGCGGCACGCCGTTGGCAGCCAAGAACCGAAACGCTTGGCTTGAAACGGGAACAACGCTTTGCATCATCGGTGATCCACAGCACTACGAGGCAAGCGTTCTTATTCCGCAGCACCAAATTGAGAAGATCGCCATTGGACAAAATGTTATCGCACGGTTTCATGATCGTCCCCTGCATTCCGTCCAGGGATCGGTCATCGAAATTGCATCTTCCCCGATCGAGAAACTACCTGACGAGCTCGTCACCCGAGGGATCATCGATTCAAAGATTGCATCGCCGAACCGGTCAAGTGAGACCTATTATCAAGTGCGAGTAAAAATCGGCACGCAAACGCGATCGCTGCCGATACGCAGTACCGCCGCCGCTAGTATCGAAGTCGAGAAAGCGTCCCTTTTTTCGAGACTGCCGTTTACAAAACGCTAGGCGACCCAGGGTGCGATTGCGCGACCCTGGGCTACGGAATGCAACCGCGTTGCGGTATTTTTTCACACCGTTACGCCAACCGCATCCGGTTTTGAACACGGTAAAACCATTGAACGTTGTGGTATCGCACACATCTACGCCAACGGCGTTACATTCCAAAGCCCAGGGTCGCCGCACCGGCGCACCCTGGGTCGCCGTCCCCAAAGAACACGAAAAAACCCAACGGGGTTTGACAACCGTCACCAACACACGAATTGTCGAACCCCGTTGGGGTTCATGCTTGCCGCGGCATCGGCAACCCAGGGTGCGCTTGCGCGACCCTGGGCTACGGAATGTAACCGCGTTGCGGTATTTTTTCACTACGCCAACGGCGTTACATTCCAAAGCCCAGGGTCGCCGCCCCGGCGCACCCTGGGTCACCGTCCCCAAAGAACACGAAAAACCCCAACGGGGTTTGACAACCGTCACCAACACACGAATTGTCGAACCCCGTTGGGGTTCATGCTTGCCGCGGCATCGGCAACCCAGGGTGCGCTTACGCGACCCTGGGCTACGGAATGTAACCGCGTTGCGGTATTTTTTCACTACGCCAACGGCGTTACATTCCAAAGCCCAGGGTCGCCGCCCCGGCGCACCCTGGGTCGCCGTCCCCAACGAACACGAAAAACCCCAACGGGGTTTGACAACCGTCACCGGCACACGAATTGTCGAACCCCGTTGGGGTTCATGCTTGCCGCGGCATCGGCAACCCAGGGTGCGCTTGCGCGACCCTGGGCTACGGAATGTAACCGCGTTGCGGTATTTTTTCACACCGTTACGCCAACCGCATCCGGTTTTGAACACGATAAAACCATTGAAAGTTATGGTATCGCACATATCTACGCCAACGGCGTTACATTCCAAAGCCCAGGGTCGCCGCCCCGGCGCACCCTGGGTCACCGTCCCCAAAGAACACGAAAAACCCCAACGGGGTTTGACAACCGTCACCAACACACGAATTGTCGAACCCCGTTGGGGTTCATGCTTGCCGCGGCATCGGCAACCCAGGGTGCGTTTACGCGACCCTGGGCTACGGAATGTAACCGCGTTGCGGTATTTTTTCACACCGTTACGCCAACCGCATCCGGTTTTGAACATGATAAAACCATTGAACGTTGTGGTATCGCACACATCTACGCCAACGGCGCTACATTCCAAAGCCGTCCCCAACGAACATCAAAAACCCCAACGGGGTTTGACAACCGTCACCAACACACGAATTGTCGAACCCCGTTGGGGTTCATGCTTGCCGCGGCATCGGCAACCCAGGGTGCGCTTACGCGACCCTGGGCTACGGAATGTAACCGCGTTGCGGTATTTTTTCACTACGCCAACGGCATCCGGTTTTGAACACGGTAAAACCATTGAACGTTGTGGTATCGCACACATCTACGCCAACGGCGTTACATTCCAAAGCCCAGGGTCGCCGCCCCCAACGAACACGAAAAACCCCAACGGGGTTTGACAACCGTCACCGGCACACGAATTGTCGAACCCCGTTGGGGTTCATGCTTGCCGCGGCATCGGCAACCCAGGGTGCGATTACGCGACCCTGGGCTACGGAATGTAACCGCGTTGCGGTATTTTTTCACACCATTACGCCAACCGCATCCGGTTTTGAACACGGTAAAACCATTGAACGTTGCGGTATCGCACACATCTACGCCAACGGCGTTACATTCCAAAGCCCAGGGTCGCCGCCCCGGCGCACCCTGGGTCGCCGTCCCCAAAGAACACGAAAAACCCCAACGGGGTTTGACGACCGTCACCAGCACACGAATTGTCGAACCCCGTTGGGGTTCATGCTTGCCGCGGCATCGGCAACCCAGGGTGCGCTTGCGCGACCCTGGGCTACGGAATGTAACCGCGTTGCGGTATTTTTTTCACACCATTACGCCAACCGCATCCGGTTTTGAACACGGTAAAACCATTGAACGTTGTGGTATCGCACACATCTACGCCAACGGCGCTACATTCCAAAGCCGTCCCCAACGAACATCAAAAACCCCAACGGGGTTTGACGACCGTCACCAACACACGAATTGTCGAACCCCGTTGGGGTTCATGCTTGCCGCGGCATCGGCAACCCAGGGTGCGCTTACGCGACCCTGGGCTACGGAATGTAACCGCGTTGCGGTATTTTTTCACTACGCCAACGGCGTTACATTCCCAAGCCCATGTGAACGGCTTCACCATTCGGCTTAGAGATCGCATATTTCCCGATCATCACGATTATTATCTCGCTGGAGTTCCTTCGCAATTTATCTTGCAACCTACTTCCACACCTCAAACTGTGTTGCATTTCCATTAACATCCAGTACCTGGACACTTCCCAGGTTCATATCGGCAAAGAGGGGATCATCGACCCACCATACGAGTTCCTTGGCAGGGGTGAGCTCAATCACTTTGTACGTGTCACCGGTTGTCGTCAAATTTCCGTGCTTCACATTGCTGATGATTGTGTTTCCGTTGGGCAGACGTTGCAGACCGCAGATCATGCCGATCTTCAGATTCAAACGGGCAAAGTCCTCGGCCGTCACCGCCCACACTAGATTTTGGTTTGCATCGTATTGGAGGACTCCCTTTTTCCCGGACACGAGCGTGTCACCGTTGGCTAGACGAATGGCTGCATAGTGGCAGTCCGGAAACTCTCGTAACAGGTTCCCATCTTTGTCCCACTCAACAGCGTGTTCGTAATGCATGCAGGCGGCCAAATAGGTTCCACCCTGGGTTTTGCGCACATTCCGGAAAACATGGTGAATATCCTTAAGTGATCGTTCTTTTATCGCCTCGGGGAGGACCAGTTGGACCTCTTTGATCTTTTTGCCGGTATCGTCAATTTCAACCATAAAGGCGGCACCCGCAGTGGATTCGCCCGCCAGGAAGTGGCCGCTGGGGAGCGGTTGGCAAGAATGGTTGTCGCGACCTGTTGCCACCGTATAAACCCACTTTAGGGTCCTGTCAGCATCATATCGTTTGATGCCTGCACTCTTTTGCTTGCGTATCGAAAAGCTGTGTACCACACCGCCATCGTCTAGAGACCATACATCACTGATCTCGTCTTCGCTCGGCTCAGCCCATTCAACTTTCAAGTCTTCACCAATAATCCCCACCCCCTTAGAGGCCCACCCGCCTTTTATAAAGCGGTGCGTCACGGGGCAGGGGCCACGATCTGAATTATGTGCAACCGTAGGGGGGGGGGCTGCGAAGACGAATACATTCGCAGACATGATCAGAAGTGTCAATGAAAAATACTTAATGCGCATCGTCTTGTTCTCCAATATCAATCCAGAGCGACAGGATACACAACACGAGATCCTTGCGTTCTTGCTCGGACGGGTCCTTGGTTTTACAATTTTTCTCGTTTCTGTTGTAGGTGGCAATCACATCCTCAATGGACAGGACTGTATCTGGGACACACCCCCCAAACACTCAGCGCAGCTTGATGGTGTGTTTGTCGTCGCCGCCGATCGCCACCAGATGGACTTTCGTTTCCGCATCGGTTCGACCGAGGGACGATGCCGTCACACCAAAATTGGACGAATCGATGGCCTTCGATCGCCTGAACGGCAGCACGGACGCATTCGTGAAGTCTCACGAATTGATTTGCCTTGTCTCGATCAAAACCGACGTTGGGGGGGGCCGATCAAGTGAATCGTCGCTTCGTTTCATCGCTTGGTAACGCAGCGATCAATCTCGAATATCGGCTACTTTCATTTTGGGCCGCATTGCGGCGAGAGGATTGTTAAGAATCATTCTTACCTCGCTACCGGTTTTGTTGAACAACACGTCACTCATAAAGGTTCGAATCAACAACAAGCCGCGGCCACACTGACCATCGATGATGTCATTGATCGATTTAGGATGAATCACATCCACGTCGAATCCATTGCCTTCATCCGAGACCACCAATTGAACTCGGTCACGTGTAAAGTCGACCGCCACATGAACGCGGCGTTCTTTGTAGGGAGATTCCTCGCGACGCTCCTGAACCAACGGAGACGGCCTTCCTTCATGAATGAGATGACGAATTTCAGGCAACCGGTATGCGGGCAACTCAAGATTGCCATGGAAGATGGCATTGGTCAACGCTTCTTCCAGCGCGATACCAACATGCATACGTTGTGTTGGCGAACAGAGTTGCATGCCAATCATTCCTTGTTGAATGCGATCCACCAGCGGTGCGATTAGCAGTGGATCGTTCTCCAAGATAAATCGATAGCGAGTGTTGGTCGTGATCTGAGCGATTCGTTTGTCATGGTGGTCCATGTTGCGAACGGACAACACCTGTTCGACCGTATCAAGCAACCGGTCATTCAATTGGGCCTTGGGCACGTAACTAGATGCTCCAGCCCTCAGCGCCTTGAACGCCATTTTGACATCGTCATGACTTGTTACCAAAACAACGGGTACTTCGGGATACGAAACCGCCATTTGAGACACAAGTTCCATGCCATCCATTTCAGGCATCACCAAATCGGTCACGACAACATCGGGCGTTGCGTCGGCTAGCATCCGCATTGCCTCCGCACCGTTTTTGGCATACGACATCAACCAATCGACATCAGCGTTTAAGAGCCCGGTTATCATAGCGCGATCGACATCGGAATCCTCGACTAACAAAATGATGGGCATGTTCCGTATCCAAATAAAAAGGTGGGATTACGCCGCTCGGCACCCTCCATCGTACCAAGCAGGCAGGAGCGAGGAAACAAAATAATGTCAAGATGCGAGAAATGCTCCATTGTCTAAAAGCGAACCTCGGCGACTCGAGCACGCCCGATGGTTTTCCGATTGCATCTGCATTATGCTCGGTGGCACAGCGATTGTTGTCACCGGTTTGGTAAAGCGTTCTCGCCAACACCAGGGCAAGAGGATGAGATACATCACACAGAAATCGACGAAAACACCGAGAAAAGCAGCAAAACGGCAAAGCAGCGAATCCATCTCACTACCGCCTGAGCAGACAGCTGAACGATTTTAAAAATCTCCCTACACACCGTCGTGCTGCAAGCCAACCAAAGAAACCTATCTCGCCAAACAACCGCCCTCCCAGAAAACGGACCACTGATCCATTCCATTTCTGAATAGAAAAAACGCACCACAGCGCTGTTCTTACCGACCGGGAGGAATGGTGAGCATGATCGGTTCCGAGGATTCATCGGGCAAGGCATCCGAAATCATTGATCCCGCTACCGCGTCATCCCAATTATAGAACAAAAGCAAATCAAAACCCGGATTCATATTCTTGACTTGACATGAGCAGGGGCCAGCCACGAAGGTGCAAGCTGTATCGATCGTAGCTTGCTGAATCCCTCGACCAACCAACCCATACAACACTCGGCCACGCCCAAAAACAGGAAATGCCTGCGGCTCGGTCTGCGACAAGTCAGGCTCGCTCTGCGTCAATGCGGCCAACAAAAATCCTTCCTGCGGATCTTGACGGTCAAGCGTCACGACTGAGAATTCGATTCGAAGAGGAATCTGGTTCCTTTCCAATCGCAGCGGGTCAATGTCTAAATCTTCTGCGGTGGGTACTGTCAATTTTTGTTGTCCCGCGGCTAAACGTTGTTCAAGTGTGCGGATAGCCAAGCTGTCTTTATCTGCATCACCACAAGGAACAAAAACCCAGACGGCTGTTTGCCCACTGCCGAGCCGCTGGGCAACTTCCTTGCGCACGGGCGAATGCAACAGCCGATCGATGGCGTCGCTGTTGAACTCGACGACTTCGATCACGCGATCGGGTACCTGCTCCGCCGAACGGGGATAGAGCACGATCATGAGCGGCGAGCCGTTAGGCTGATGCTGCTTCCACATTTCGAGCAGACGTTCATCGTGAATCGCTGCCACGTCGGCCGTTATCACATCAAAATTGGCACCCCGTTCCGCCTCTGCCGTTTGCAAACGCTGTAGGCTCGACTGTGAAGTCGCGTCGAGTGGGCCAGCCGATAGTACGATCACTTGGTACTTGTCGGCCAACCAACGTTCAAGTGCATACCGAAACACGGGGACTTGGCAGGCCATCAAAGCGGCGGTCGAAGCAGCAACCGCTGCGGCGGCCATTAGAAAAATGAGTAAAGGCTTTTTCATATCAACGGGCCACTCGTTCGCGTATTGATTGACATAATTTGGTCTACCGTTTTGGCGTTTGCGTTAGAAACCGCAAGTTCCGTCCGGTCGCATGTGACCGGAAACGGAACCGACGGCGTTATCCGCGGTCGCCGATCCGATCGTTGTTGCGGTACCCGCGGCTCGCGGCGTCGGCTCACAAAAAGATGGAACTATCTCTTTTCGATCTCGATGCCTGATAGGACGGCGGTTCCCTGCTTGGGAACGAAACGCAATCGTAGATCGCCCGCGATGGGGATTTTTTCTAGCAAATGCTCCGCCGTCTGCTGCCCCACGTCGCCGGCTGGATCGATCGCCACGTCGCTAAGCACTAACTGGTCTTGTGCATAAACGTCAAAGACTCGTCGCCCCTGGCTGGCAATTGGTGAGCAAGAGAAATGCAAACGCACATCGTAGGAGTGAACGGGGGCGTCGACCTCGGCCGCCGTAGTTTCTGCCCGTGGCTCATCGCGTTGGCTCACCGCAGCTTTGGCTTTCGATGTCGTGTCGGTCTTTTTTGATTTCGACTTGTTCGCGCCCGCCTCTACAGGCGGTGATTTGATTCGCATGCCAATCCGCAATTCGGTCAGATCCTCCAACCCCGACGCTAGCACCCATGGCCGATCCACCCCTTTGACCAGCGACGAGTGATGCTGGAATGGCTTGGCCTCGGCATTGGTTTCGATGTCGATAGGAATGGAATCGCCAGCCATAACCGGGTACTCCATCCACAATTGACCGTCGGGTTGGCGGCGATGGCCAGGAGCACCGAAGTTGAGTGACAATCGCTCGAGTAATTGATTAGGTGTTGCGCTGTTTGCAATCAGATCAATCGTCCATACATCGATGTCAGGCATGTGAACCAGAGCCAACGAGGTTTGATTCTGGTACGCGCAACTGCACGTTCGTGTGTAGTCAGGCGCGTTGAGCACACCATTGGCCACAACAAGATTGGAGGTGCATCCCGATTTAAAGCCACCCAAATTGCCCGTCCCACCCTCGGTCAACAAATCGTAAAATCCGGCAGCGCCCGAACGGAACGTCAGCATGTTCTCACTGGCAATGATGCTGTTACAACCGTAAGCACGTGTGATTCTCCATGGCTGTAGCTCTCCCGTCAGCGGGTTCTTAACCATCTTCTGCTTGCCGCTCAGCAGGTGAAAGGCTCCTGCCGATTCCGTGTAAGAGTTTGCGTTGGTGATAATCCAATCATTGTGCAGGATGCAGGGCCCCGAGTATTCTAGGTCCGGGTTCTGCCACTGGATCGTGCCATCGGTCGCGTGGTAGACGGTCATACCATGGCCGGTCTCCGCAACCAAGCGATCTCTAGCTTCAGCGCCCGCATGAAGGAGCATATCGAACTGGGGCGAATAGCCCAGCCATGTTCCAAAAACGCCCTCCTCAATTTCCCATACGGTCTGACCGGTTCGATAATCGAGGGCAAGGATGCGGTAGTCGTCAGGCTCCGGTTGGCCGCGGCGTAACAAAGCTTGTTCGACTTGACTTGGGTTTTTGTCGAGGCAATAGAGTTTGCCGGCCCCCGCGACGATGCCGTTGTGCCAGAAGCTATGCCTGGCCATGACTTGCCATTTTTGTTCGCCCGTATGCCGATCAAAACCGATCAGTCCAATACTCGCCGCACGGTCGAAGCTCTTCGAACCGAAGCCCGCCTTATTGAGTTTTAGACTCTTGTCCGACTCGAACTCCAATTCATGACGCTCGCGATACTTGGCAAACCCCAAACCGCCAATCAGTACGTCCTCGTACACACCAATATAGCCCCACTCGGGTTGATCCCCGTTGTCATCGCGGGGCAGTTCGATTTGATGGAGCGTTTGTCCGGTCAGCGGGTCGAGGGCCAAACAGGCGTTGCCGACCAGCATGTAAACTCGATCTTCAGTCACGACATAGTTCGTACCTCGAGCATTCGCACCGGGGATGTGAACCTGATTGTATTTGGGATCTAGCGGACTATCTTCGTAAGTCGTATCAAAATAGACATCGAAGGTTCCTAGATCGCCAAAGTCTCGCTTCCAGACGACACGGCCCGTGTAGACATCACGGCAGCTAAGGCTATTCATACCTTGAATATACAGCCGCCCATCAACCACTTGTTCTGGTGGCCCGTGACCATGCCGCGGCAGAACGTCCATATTGCTGTTGCCGCCAAACCACAACACGCCCAATGGAAGCTTGACTCGGCTATCGTTGGATTTGAGCGTATTGGCCACGTCACCATATTGATGCGTCCAATTGGAGGAACCTGGCAGCGCGCCGACGCGGCGGATACAGACCCCATAATCGTGAATTTCCACCTTCGCCTTTTCGAGCCCCTGCGCATCGACAAGCTCTACGAGGTCTTCGACCTTAATCTCAGCGACACCTTCTTCTCCATTTCGATCAGAGAACAATAGATGCATCGTGCCGCCATAGGGACGCACCGTTTGATACAAACCAGCCAGTGTTTCAGATTGACGGATAGTCTGGGGAGCATTGTCCACTGCCCGCATTTTTGCAGACGCGGCCCCGGCAGTCATCTCATGCAAGATCTCCGCCACACAATCGGGCGCGATGAACACCATGTGTCCCACGTACTGCGGGGCACGAAAGTCGGCCGCATTGGCATGATGGACGGTGACGCCTTGAATCCCTTGCGATTCAAGCTGTTCTCGCATCTGGTGAACGCGGCGCAAATCAGAATCGACCATCGCCAATTGTTTGAACGGTGATTCGCTAGCCAAACTGCGAGCGATACGCGAATCGGTTGAGCCGTACCAAAAAGCATAACCTTCGGCCGCCGAGCTACCAAGCATTTGCTGAACCACTTGACGGTCCGTTTCGTCCGCTATCGCTACCGCATTCTTGTTGGCAGGCAACTCGGCAGGCAACTCGGCTGGTAGCACAACCGGTGGCAGCGAAGAACGAGCGTTCTCACCAAAGGCGAGCAATTTGCCGTCGAGTGTGACTGCGAAGAGTTTCTCGGACGCGACCAATAATCGCTCAATCGGCTCTTCACAAGGCAATTGAAAGACGATTTTCGCAGGTTCGCCTTGTGCGGGCAAGCGAATCGCGGTGATCTGGTTGTTCCCCGCAGCGATCAGCTTATCCCCGGCCAGAATCAAATCGCCGCTTCCATCAGCAGCGATTTCCCAGATCAACTTGTCGTCTGATCCAAAGGCGCGGACCATCGGTTGGTCGTCCGCCAACTCTGCCGAATAAACGATGCCGGCGTTCAACACCGGCTCGTTCGGCATGAAGGCCGTTTTCTTGCCGGTCGATATTTGAAAGGCCCGTGTTCCTTTTTCACGGGTATGCACATAGAAACGATCGCCAGTCGCAGCGACGAACGATCCGCCCGTTCCCTTGCCGCCTGCGTTTAACTCAAAATAACGCAATTCGCCTGTGGCCCGGTCAAAGACGGCGGGAACCGAACGACCTCCGGGCACAATCAATTCGCTCTCGGTTGCCACCAGGGCACCTTGCGGCGCCACCCCTGCGAAGGAAGGCGCGTTGTGCGGTTGCTTAATATACTGAGCTCCCGTGCGATCATTGAGCCACTGGATCTCGCCGGACTCCGCATCGAGTGCATATATGAACGTGCCCATGAAGGGCCAAATACTGGCTGCGAAGTAGACTCGACCATCGCGCACCACCGGACCGCCGCGAGCAGGCCAAGCGGACGATAGCCGTTGATTGCCGATAACATGCTGAGTATTGGGGGCACCGCTGAACTTCCACTCAAGCGTTCCAGCGGCAGCGTCAACACAGTACAGAAAACCATCATCGCTGCAAAAGTAGACCTTGCCCTGCCATCCCACCGGAGGCAATCGCACCGGAGCTTCCGTTACGAACGACCACAGTTCGCGCCCGGTGCTAGCATCGAGCGCCAGCAATTTGTCTTGGTCATTGAATCCGACGAACATTCGCCCATCCATAACGATGGGCTCAAAAATGCGATCGTAAGTCATTAAGTCCAGGTTGAGCGGATCATCCCACGCAGGCACGCGTTGGGTGAATTCTCGCTGCCACAGCAGACGGAATGCATCGGACACTCGGTTGGTACTTGCCGCCGATCGCTGCGCATCGCTGCGCCACATGGGCCAGTCATCCGAGGCGGAAGCGACAAAGGAAGCGGGAACCATCGCGATCGTCAGCAGCAATTGGATGCAGCTACGAACGGAGAGAGAGTTTAGGTACATAGGCTAGGCATCATTCCTTCGTTCATTGACTCAAGCATTGCTTCCCGATTCAAACGTGAATTTTAGAAGCGGGGCGATATCGTGGCTTCAACCGTCGCGAAAGTCGCCAAACCGTTCGGCTTGCAGACATATCCTTGACCGTTGCCGAAACGATTGCCTGGTTTCGCTACAAAAACTCGCAGCCTCTTTGGGCTGTTTGATCGTGTACCGTCATTCGATCGTCTCAGATATTAAATCAACGTCCCTCGCAGAGGTGCTCAAAACTTGACCTGTCCTGAAAAGGGACACTCCGCTTTGTTCCAGGTATTTTTCTCCTCCCAGGTATGCTTCTCTACGATTGTCGCGACATTCGCTTCCAGTATAGCTGAATCATGACGCAGGAAACACAAGAGAAAGAATACTTTAGCACACCGGGCCGCTGACTGAATACCTGTGACACTTCAGCGACTTGAAGTGGTTCCGTAAAAAACACGAAAATACAGGGCTAGCCCTGCATCAACATCAATAATCAGAGTGCCGTCGTGGACGAGGTTACGAGTCCCATACGGCACAGATCCCATACGGCACAGCGGTCCAAAAGGACTCGTTACCTCGTCCACTACCCGAAAACGAAACCTTGACCCACCATGCGTGCTTCGTCACACCTAGGAATGAGGGTAAAGATCTTTTTTGGCAGTCGCTTCCAGACGCAACTTCCGAGGGCAAGATGCCCCAACCACTCTTTTGCCAAGCCTAAAATCAAGCGGTGACAAAGCGTTCGACAACTCGGCAGTGGAATATTGGCAGTGGATGTTTATCGATTCCGTTTCGCTAGGCGGTAAGATTTCCGTGCCCGTTGCCCCATTCGAGCGAACGAAACTGCCGCAAAACCCAGCAATTCATCTAAGGGTGCCTGTTCAGGAAATCGATCATGCTATACTCGCCTGGTTCCCAATTAGTTAGACAACGTGGATTTTAAAAGAATGTTACCAAAAAATCGCATCTTCCTTCTCATCATTGGGTCGGCCGCTTCACTGGCGGGGATCTTTGCCATCCTAAATCTCGACATAGACAGTCCATCGACGCCGGACGATGGGCAACGGTCATTGATGCTCTACTGCGCCGCGAGTAATCGTGCGGTGATGGAGTCGATTGCCGCGGATTACGAAAACGAGTTTGGTCGCAAGATTGATATTCAGTACGGACCATCACAAACCCTTTTGTCGTCGATGGAGGTTACAGGATCGGGCGATTTATTCTTGCCAGCCGACGACAGCTATCTCGAGATGGCGAGCCAGAAGCGATTGATCGCTGAGGAGCTGCCGATTGCCCAGATGCAGGCTGTTGTCGCTGTCAAACGAAACAATCCGAAGTCGATCGAACAGCTGAAGGACCTGCTCCGCGATGATGTCCGAGTGGTACTAGCGAGTCCCGATACGGCCGCGATTGGCAAAGTCGTCCAACAGACAATGAGCGGTGATGACCAGTGGGAATCGATCACGTCCACGGCGACCGCGCTGCGAACAACGGTCAACGAGGTTGCCAACGATGTTACGATCGGCGCGGCAGATGCCGGAATCGTTTACGACGCGGTACTGCATACCTACGACGACCTACAGTACGTTGAACTGCCTGAACTGGCTGATGCCGCTTCTCAAATCTCCATCGGCGTCATCGCAACGACAGACCAACCCCAAGCTGCACTTCATTTCGCTCGCTACGTTTCGGCACAAGATCGTGGACTGAAACGATACGCTGAATTTGGTTTCCGCACCCAACGCGGAGACGTTTGGAGCGACGTGCCGGAGTTGGTCATTTTTGCGGGCTCGATGTTACGCCCCGCGATCGAGGAAACGATCGAGACGTTTGAACAACGCGAAGGCGTCAAAGTCAACCGAGTTTACAACGGATGCGGAATCTTGGTTGCTCAAATGAAGGCGGGTCAACACCCCGATGCCTATTTCGCGTGCGATTCGGAGTTCATGAACCAGGTTCAAGATTTGTTTCTCGAACCGGTTCCGGTCTCACAAAATGAACTGGTGATTCTTGTGCAAAAGGGCAATCCCAAAAAGATCAAAACACTGAAAGACTTAGCTCGTAGCGACTTGCGAGTTGGGATTGGACACGAGAAACAATGCGCCATGGGCTGGATCACCCAAAACACGTTTCGTGAAGGTGGTATCCAAAAAGAAGTCATGTCAAACGTGACGGTCCAATCACCAACGGGGGACATGCTGGTGAATCAATTGCTAGCCGGTTCGCTTGACACTGCCGTTGCCTATTTGAGTAACGCAGCGGGTGCTGCGGAGTCCTTGGATGCGATCCGAATCCAAGGCATCCCCTGCAGTATCGCGATACAACCTTGGGCGGTGGCGGAAGAGTCTAAGTACCCGGAACTGGCAGGCCGTTTGTTCCAGCAAATTTGTTCGCAGTCCTCGCAGGACACATTCGCTGCCGAAGGTTTCCAGTGGCAAATTGAAACGTCAGCTCCCACTCAACGATGAACGAAGCCGAACCCGTCCTAACGGCAACTCCAACGAAACGTTTTGCCGACCGTCGCCGACGAAGCGATAGACCATTCTTTTTCGTCATGAGCGCCATCTCGGCTCTGTTCGTGCTGCTGATCGTTCTACTGTTGGTTGCCGATATCCTGTTCACTTCATTCTCTGACTTTGCCGAGGCGTTGGCCAAGCCGGAAATCCAAGTGGCGTTTCGTCTGACCCTGCTGACCTGTACCGCTGCCGCGATCCTTTCGATTTGGGTTGCCACGCCGCTAGGCTACCTACTATCTCGTTATCGTTTCCCTGGACGATGGTTCATCGACACCCTGGTGGACATCCCAATTGTGCTGCCACCGTTGGTGCTAGGCCTTAGCTTGCTGATCCTGTTTCACCTTTCGATCGGAGGCTGGGAACTCGAAGCTTGGCTCCGTGATCGTGTCGGTTTCCCCGTTACCTATCGCTGGCCTGCCGTCGTGCTGGCTCAGTTTTCGGTGGCCTGCGCGTTCGCTGTGCGGACGATGCGAGTGACGTTCGACCAAATCGACCCACGCGCGGAAGACGTCGCACGCACACTCGGGTGTACCCGTGCCCAAGCGTTCTTGCAAATCGCGATCCCCCAGGCATGGCGAGGCATGATCGCGGCGACCACGATTGCTTGGGCGCGGGCGTTGGGAGAATTCGGACCGATCTTGGTCTTCGCTGGCGCAACGCGAATGCGTACCGAGGTGCTTTCAACGACCGTGTTTTTAGAACTCAGTATCGGACAGCTTGATGCCGCGGTCGCAGTCTCGCTGCTGATGGTTGCGATGGCGGTTTTCGTGCTGTTGGTCTTGCGAGTTTTGGGAACAGGACTAACGGCATGATTGAACTACGTGATGTCACCACCGGCGCGGGCGAATTCCGTCTGACCGATCTATCGCTTCAAGTGCAAAAGGGCGAATACGCGGTGCTAATGGGACGCACCGGTCGTGGCAAAACAACCATCCTCGAAGCACTCTGCGGGCTCCGCCGAATCGAGCATGGCAAAATCTTTATCGACGAGACGGACGTCACCGATTGGATGCCCGGCGACCGGCAAATCGGATATGTACCGCAAGACCTTGCGTTGTTTCCTACCTTGAGCGTCGCCGAACATCTGACGTTCGCCCTGAAACTGCGTGGACATACGCGCGAGGCGATGAATCGCCGCTGTGAAGAATTGAGCGAGATGCTGGGCATCGCGTCGTTGTTGAATCGCAAAATAGATGGGCTCAGTGGTGGCGAAGCTCAGCGAGTGGCGCTCGGCAGAGCGTTGTCGTTTCACCCCAATGTCCTGCTGCTCGATGAACCGCTGAGTGCTCTGGACGAGTCGACGCGACTTGAAATGCGCAAATTACTGCGGCGGGTCAAAGACGCCGCAGGGGTAACGACTCTACATGTTACCCACAGCAGCGATGAGGCTGCGTCGTTGGCGGATCGTCTCTTCGTGCTTGATGGCGGCAAGATCACTACCGAGTGTGTAGCGAACGGATCCTTTGGAAACGTTGACGATTCGCAATGACTATGGTGAAGCGACCGCTTGGACGTTGGTCCCCGGTGTATTGCACCTCGCTGCAAAGGGAAGAGACCGTTGCTACTTCCATTGCCAAATGTCGGTAGTCTTCAGCTTGCAATCGATCGTCGGTTGTTTGGATTGTAACCATTGACGGCTCGATGAGTTAGCTCGTAAATAGGCGTCCCAGAATTCGAGGCTGATCTTCTGAATTGCGGGGTGATGGTTGGGATCGCGACCGCGAGTGCGAAAACCCTCTGAGTCACCAAAGGCGAAATGATGACCGCCGTCAAAAACCAACTCGTACTTATCACCTTCAGGGAGAGCCTCGTAGACTTCGCGCCGAAACTGGGGCGTCACACGATTGTTGAGCGGGTTGTCGTCCTCGGTTCCGGTCATACACAACATCGGGGCACGGATGTGACCCAGGGCGCGTTCGGCAGACAACCCTTCGCCGGGCTGGGGACTCATGGCAAAGAACGCGTCAATCCGCTCCTCCGCAAAACTTCTGCCCAATAGAGACTTGCGGCCAGCGACGGCAAGCGTCGTCACCGCACCAAAACTGTGACCGCTCATTCCAATGTGCTCGAGATCTAATTTGCCGCACAGCGGGTGACCCACTTCTTGATTCCACTTTTCCAACTGATCAATAACGAATGATACGTCTTTGACTCGATCGGCCGCGTTCTTTGCACTAGCGGCCTGCTTGAGGGCCGTCATGCGGTCGCGTAGGCGCGCAGTCTGCCAGACTTCCTGATCGCTTCCGGCGTGTTGCATGAAGACGCAAACATATCCGGCGGCGGCCCAATACTCACCCAGATAAGCATTGTTTGTTCGCGAGCCACCAAGACCATGTGAAAACAGGACAATGGGACCCGCCGATGCTTGTTCGCTAAGGTATACCCGCACAGGGACCGTACGATCGCGATTTGTGTCCTGAGGTTCCAAGTCGAGATGCTTGACGGCTTCCGTCTCTAATGCGAACACGGGCTTTGCCAAGCTCAGCAGTACGGCGACAACGGATAACGACGCCAGAAACAATGTCTTTGTCTTTCGGCCCACTCTATTTCTCCTCAATGGTTTCAGTGAATCACGTCAATCAAATACCAGCATCGGTTTTGCTTGGCAATTTTGCTCTATAGATTTTGCTCTATAAACGGTCTTCGGAGGTTGACTCCGTTTCTTGGTATCCATCCAAAGATTTTACCGATTCCGGGTAAAGTCGACGACTTAACCACCGCTTAACCACCGCTTAACCACCGCTTAACCACCGCCAAGCTATTGAACTTCCTAAGGACCACCGTGAGGGATGCGTTCTCGGCGGAATCCACCCGCGACATTCCACCGGGGCATTCTGCCCCAGCGCCCAGATTTGCCCCAGCCTGGTTCGGTCAGCTTGACGCGAAACAGCAGCGAAATACCGTGATATTGCCTTCACAGCCGATTGGCACAGCAAGTGCTTTTGCAATCCATGCAACCACTTTTCGAGGACTTTTCATCATGAACCATTCGTGGCCTTTAGGGCGACTCGCTGGCATTGACGTACGGATTCACTGGACGTTTTTACTACTGCCGGTCTGGGTCTATTTTTCAAGCTTGGCTGCGGGCAGCGGTGCGGTCGCCGCCTCCGTTTCCGTCGCTTTTGTATTGTCCGTCTTTGGCTGTATCGTCTTACACGAACTTGGCCACGCGCTGACGGCTCGCCAATTCGGCATCCAAACAAGCGACATCACGTTACTACCGATTGGAGGTGTCGCCAGTCTGGAACGGATGCCTCGCAGTCCTTGGCAAGAACTGGCGATTGCGATTGCGGGGCCGGCAGTGAATGTCGCCATTGCAGCAAGCTTCTTGGTCGGGCTGCCGATCCTGGCCGCTTCATCGGCGCTACCTGTCTTTGCCATCGCGTTGCTAAGCAAGTTGGCTTGGGTGAATGTAGCCCTCGTCGTCTTCAACATGTTGCCCGCGTTTCCGATGGACGGTGGACGAGTGCTGCGGGCCACTCTTGCACTGACGTTGCCGTACCGCACGGCAACTCGCGTGGCAGTCGGTGTGGGGCAAGTCGTTGCAATCGGCTTGGCAATCGTCGGCCTAATGACCGGCAACTTGTTGCTGATGCTCTTAGCAGGATTCGTCTTCCTAGCTGCCCAGAGTGAAGTGATGCTAGCTGATCAACAGCTTGCAGACTCCACAACGGCGGTCAACCCGAAGGCGATGCTACTGGACTCGCAAGGAAACGAGATTGCCGAAATCCCATCCCGGCCGATGCCGGTCGTGAGTGCTCAGTGGAACGCCAGCAATGTGCTGGGGTGGCTGTCAAGTGACTCGGTGGACGAGTTCTTTGTTTCGAGTCACGGAATGACGGTCGCGATCGTTCGCAAATGCGACCTGCGCCGCGCCGTCAAGTCGGGACTGGGATCACAAACGGTGGAGCGTTTGCTGGCCGGACACGTCCTGCCGTTTCGGAATGTCGCCGCATAGCACGGTGGTCTGCACGCCTTCGATCGGCGAGGCGAGAACGTTAAAGCCCCGACATTAAAGCCCCCTTCCGCTACCTTGCACGGATTGCTTGAAGGGCGTGGTGTGCGGCAATCGGTGCCGTCAGTTTTGGTTCTGCTCCCTCCAACGCAGCCAACACCTTGTCGATTTCCTCAACCTGCTTTCCGCTTTTCTTCATTCGTTTGAGTGAATGATGAGCAGCCTTGCAGTACTCCAACGAAAAACTGGCGCGGGTCAATCCACTCAAAACCGCCATCAGTCCGGGCATCCCCATGCGGGCGACGCCCTCAGCAGCAACCCAGGCCACGTCGCTTTCTCCGTCGTGCATCGCGTGAACCAGCGGGATCGCTGCAACAGGGTCTGCGATTTCCGATAATGTCTTGGCCGCTTCCCAACGCACTTGCCGTTGGGGATCAACCAATTCACCAATCAACGCGTGGACCACTTCATGTCCTTTGGTGGCCACCAAGGCCTTCCGTGCACGTTCACGGACGACACCATCTTTTGAGGCTAATTCTTTAATTGCAGTTTCAGTTGGAGTCATTGTCTCTCTTTACTTGTTGCCAAAGGCACCCGAATTTGGATCGATCTCATGTAAACGATATCGTTAAACGGATTGTACCAAAAGTGCTATACTAGCGTTTAACGCACTATCGGACCAAAGCAAATTTAATCGAAAAACATTTGATTTTCCCCGCTCGCTGCTCCGTTCATTCGGCAGAGATCGATCGTGTCGGCTATCCGTTTTCGATTTTGTTTGGGCATAAGCGAAATCGAATAGCAACCGTCGTTTGGCATCGAATGTGCTGTGTTATTTCACGTGCAATCTAGTCGTAGTCGAAGCCGCCAAAGTTTGGATGAATCGTCCAAACTCTAGCGTATTCGCCTACAAACCACCCCAACAGAAGGAACCTGCAAATGTCGTTCAATATCACGGAACACGCCGACGGCAAGATCATCGAGATTCAAGTCAGCGGAAAACTGTCCAAGGAAGCTTATGAGGCGTTTCTGCCCGCAACCGAAGCCAAAATCAAGGAGTTTGGCAAAGTCCGAATGCTGGTCATCCTGAAAGATTTCCACGGTTGGGACGCCGGAGCTCTGTGGGAGGATATCAAGTTCGATTTAAAGCATCACGCACACATCGAACGACTGGCGATCGTTGGCGAAAAAAAATGGGAAAAGGGAATGTCTATCTTCTGCAAGCCGTTCACCTCCGCCTCGATCCAATACTTTGACATTGGTGAGGTCACGAAGGCACGTGAGTGGATTCAAGCCGATATGCCAGTCGCCTCGTAGCCGACAAAAGGAAGCTGTCGTCGCCAGACTTTGGACCTGAAATGATTACCGATCCAATCTCTGGCGAGATCGGCTACCCGGAAACCTACAACCGCGACGCATACGCCTTTCACGATCGCTCCCTCGGCTTGCCTACCGGACTGCTACCGCCGCCTTGATGATCCAAGCCAACCGCTCCGCCAAAAGAATGCGAGCATCCCGACGGCCACCAGCGACATCAACGTGACCGCTCCCACGTACCCGTACGGGATGTTCAGTTCAGGCATGTTGCCGGGCAAGTTCGTATTAAAATTCATGCCGTACAATCCAGCGATAAAACCGAGCGGGATAAAGATTGTGGCAATGATCGTCAACACTTTCATGACTTCATTCATGTGGTTGCTGACGATGGATAAGTAATAATCGCGAAGGTCCGAGCACATTTCCCGATACACGTCGAGCAAGTCAATCAACTGAATCGTATGGTCGTAGCAATCCCGGAGAAAGACGTGGGTTTCGCTGCAGATCAGCGGATGCTCATCTCGCACCAGTTCGTTCAGCGCGTCCCGATGCGGCCGAACACTTCGTCGCAGCAACAATAAATCGTTTCGCACCTCGTGGATGCGGTCAATGACATCGGGACTCTGGCGAGTTACGATCTGGTCTTCCAAATCCTCTAGGTGGTCGGCAAACTTTTCAACGATCGGAAAATAAGAGTCAATGACCGCGTCGATCAATGCGTAAGCCAAATAATCCGACCCAGCGCCGCGAATCCGGCCTCGGCTTGTTCGGATTCGATCGCGCACCGGGTCGAAACAGTCACCCGGATGCTGCTGGAACGTGAGTACAAAATTCTTTCCCAGAAACAGACTAATCTGTTCCGACTCCAGATGTTCGTCGGACGTTATCACAATCTGCCGGGTCACGACGAAAAGATGGTCGCTATACGGTTCGACTTTGGCGCGCTGGTGAACGTTGATCACATCTTCAAGCGCCAAAGCGTGCAGTCCAAAACGGTCACCGATTTTCTTGATCGTATTCGCATCGCCGAGGCCATCCACGTTGATCCAGGTCACCATCGATTCATCCAGGACGTCGTTCAACCGATCGAGATTCTCCATCGGCGCCTCGACCATGCGATCTACATTGAAGGCAATCACTTGAATGTCAGGCTGCAACGTTTCGGGGGCGGCGTGCAGCGTTCCGGGCGAAGCGCCCGGTTTGCTGTGTCGGTGAAACCTGGGTTTCTTTCGCCTACGAGGATGGTGTGTCGTCACGGCATTCCTGATCGGTACGAATCGTTTGAGCCAATCACAACATGAGAAGCCTGGTCGAGAATATAACTTGAATCAAGCGTTTTGACACCACGTCGCCCACACGGGGAGCAACCCTATTTTCCGATGCGAGCAAAGAGACGATGGGTTGCGAATAAGAATCGCGACGATCGTGGTGCATCAGTACATCCGGCGTCGAAACAACCACGCGGCTGAGGTCAAGGTAAACGCGGCGATCGCCGCCATCGGCCAAAACTGGTCTAACAGCAAGTGGATCGGTGTTCCTTCCAAAAAGGTAGAGCGGAGCACGACTAGAAAATATCGCAGTGGGTTGAACAGGGTGATTACTTGGATAAAGGCGGGCATGTTGGCGATCGGAGTCGAGAAACCAGAAAGAATGATGGCCGGTACCAAAAACAAGAATGCGCCAAGCAACGCCTGCTGTTGCGTGACCGAAATCGCTGAAATCATAAGTCCAACACCGATCGCAGCCAACACGAACAGCACGATCCCGACATAAAGCGTGACCAGACTGCCGACCAATGGTACCTGAAACCATAAGACGGCGGCTCCTACAATGAATGTAGCCTCGGTCACACCGATGACCAACCCAGGCATCGCTTTGCCGACCAGAATCTCCCAAGGCTGATACGGCGTCACGAGCAATTGATCGAACGTGCCCTCTTCTCGCTCGCGCGCCACCGACAACGCTGTCACGAGCATTGCCACTACCAACGTCAGTAGCCCAACGATGCCGGGCACAATAAACCACCGACTTTCCTGATTGGGATTGAACCAGGAGCGTACTTCCAGTTGCGCCGGAGCCCCCTGCAAGCCCCGGTCCTTCATCCACTGGACATTGAAGTCGTTGATGATTTCACGGGAGTAACCCAGCGTAATCAGGGCGGTGTTGGAATCCCGGCCATCCAGGATCACCTGAACCGTCGCCTTCCCGCTCCGATGCAAATCACGCGCAAAGGTTCTGCCGATATGCAGGACAATCAACGCTTGGCGACTGTCGACCAACGGCGCGATTTGATTGTCGCTAGTGATCGTTGCCACCTTGCGGAAGTTGGGTGAGCCCTCAAATCGTGCCACTAAATCTCGCGACGCTTCACCGGAGCTCTCGTTGTAGACAGCCAAGGGAACATCCGTCACATCAAACGTCGCCGCGTAGCCGAAGACCAGCAATTGAATAATCGGCGGACCAATGACGACAAACCGACTCTTTGGATCCTTGAGCAAGGCAAGAAACTCTTTTCGAATGAGTGCGATGAGTCGAAACACAATTTGCCCCTAATCCAAACATTTGCGTGAAAGCAGCCGAGTCAGTCCGAGAAAAACGGTCGCCATGACCGCCAACGCTGCTGAATTAGGCAAGAGAACGGACCATACGTCTCCTGCCAAAAAAGAAGTCTTCAGAATGGCAACGTAATATCGCGCGGGAATCAAGTGCGTGAGCCATTGAATCGGCCAGGGCATGCTGCCAATATCAAAGATGAAGCCTGACAGTATGAATGCGGGTAGATAGGTGGTAATGATGGCAACCTGTGCGGCAACGAACTGCACGCGCGTTACCGTGGAAATCAGCAACCCCATCCCCAGTGCGGTTAACAAAAACAACGATGACCCCGCGATCAACACCGCGATCGAACCGCGTAGCGGAACACCAAACAACCACACCCCCATCAAGACCGAAAGCGCCAATCCACCCATTCCCAGAATGAAGTAGGGAAGGATTTTTCCGACCAGTATTTCCTGCATCGATACGGGCGTGACCATCAATGCTTCCATCGTTCCGCGTTCCCATTCGCGAGCCATCAACAATGCGGTCAACAGGGCACCGATCAAAGTCATGACCACCGCTACCACACCGGGGACAAGATAGTTTCGACTCTGCACATTGGCATTGAACCAGATTCGCTGCTCCAGATTGACGGGGGTGACTGAAGTTTGGCCTTTGTCGGTGGAATAATGCACAAGCCATTTCCCGAAAGCTCCAGCGACGTATCCTTGGACGATCCGAGCGGTGTTGGCATCGACCCCGTTGACGATCAATTGCACCGACGCTCCTTCCGGACGTCTGAGTTGCTCGGAGAAGTTCTCACGCAAATGCAAGATGGCGTCAACGCGGCGTTCCATCATGGCTTGCTTCGCTGCCGGCATTCCAGAGCTGTAAATCGAATCGAAGTACAACGAATGCTCTAGTTCAGCACATAGGCTGGCTGTATCGGCGGTGGGCTTCTCAACCACAATCGCGATAGGCACATGCTCGGAGTCCAGGGAGACACCGTATCCAAACATTAATAGCAGGATGACGGGCAACACAAACGCGATCGCCAACGAACTCGGGTCACGGATGACCTGCAAAAACTCCTTCCGAACCAATCCTCGCAAACGCATCAGCGAACCGCCGCGACTGGGAATGTTCGAACGGGTGGGCACATGCATGACCGCTACTCCGGTGAAGGCGAACGAAGGTCAATCAATTTGACGAAGGCGTCTTCCATCGTCGGTTCCGGATGCTCTTTCGAACGAGCTTGTCGCTTGATTTCGTTGGGAGTATCAAGGGAAAGAACTTCGCCCGCCAACAAAATGGCTATGCGGTCACAGTATTCCGCTTCTTCCATGAAGTGCGTGGTTACCATGATCGTGATGCCTCGGGCAGCCAGTGTGTTGATGCGGTGCCAGAATTCGCGACGCGCCAACGGATCAACGCCTGATGTCGGCTCGTCGAGAAACACGATTTCCGGTCCGTGCATCAGCGCACAAGCAAGTGCTAGCCGCTGCTTGAACCCGAGCGGCAACTCACCACTGTTGTCGTCGGCAACTTCCCCGAGATCAAATTCTGCAGTCGCCCAATCAATTCGGTCGCGACGACGACGGCCGCTCAGACCATAAGCGCTGCTGAAGAATTGCAAGTTGTCGTTAACACTGAGTTTGCCATAGAGCGAGAATTTCTGCGACATGTAGCCGATCCGTGCTCGCGCCGCCGCAGCCGTTTTCCGCACATCCACACCAGCAACTCGCATGCTTCCGCCACTGGCGGGAAGCAATCCGCAGAGCATGCGGAACATCGTTGTCTTGCCCGCACCATTGGCGCCCAGCAAGCCAAACACCTCACCACGCTTGACGTCGAACGACACGTTCTTGACCGCAAAAAAGTTACCAAATCGACGCTCGACATCGTGAACTTCGATGACCCGTTCTTGCGGATGAAACGCTGTGACCAAACCAACTTCGTCGATCGTTCGCGTTCGCGACTGACGGTTTTCGCTGCGCTGTTGGCGGAGCATGGAAATGAAGCCATCTTCAAACCTGCTTGGCACAGCGTCAATGGAAACCTCGTTCTCGCCAGGCAACAGCGACGCCGCCGTTGGCTCTATTCCAGGGGCCAGAACGAGCCTGACGGCATCACCTTGGATCACCGCATCGGTCACATCGGTTTGCGGCGACAGCAGCTCTTGAATATCTCGGTTTTTACGGCCAGCAACCCGGACCTTGAAGACGCGACCGGCCATGGGAACACTAAACTGATTCGGCGGTCCGTGTCCAATCAGTTTCCCCTCATTAAGTATGATCACTTCGTGACATCGTTCGGCCTCGTCCAGGTACGCTGTGCTCATCAACACAGTGGTTCCCTCTTCCTGCACAAACCGGTTGACGATCGACCACAGCTCTCGGCGAGAGACAGGGTCGACCCCAACCGTCGGTTCGTCAAGCAACAACAAACGAGGCGGATGGATCAGAGTACAAGCCAATCCTAATTTTTGCTTCATGCCGCCAGAGAGTTTCCCAGCGAGACGTTTCGTAAACGGTTCCAACCCCGTCATGCGCATCAACTCATCATAACGCGCAGCCCGAGCACGAACGGGGACCCCTTGAAGATCGGAGTACAAGTCGAGATTCTCTTGAACCGTCAAATCCTCATACAAACCAAATCGTTGCGGCATGTAGCCCACCGTCGCTTGGACCTGAAGAGCTTGTCGAGTCGCGTCTAGCCCCAACACGTCCACGGTCCCGCTATCCGCCTTCAACAATCCCGCAGCCAACCGCATCAGCGTCGTCTTACCAGCTCCATCGGGTCCAATCAGCCCGGTGATTTTTCCCGTCGCAATGTGAAGACTGACATCATCGAGCGCAAGGACTGTCCGTTTGCCCGCATGAAAGCGTTTGATAACGCGATCCAAATGCAAGGCCACGTCATTGGAAGTATCGGACAAGTTCATTTTGACCCGTTCAATGTCGCTGGTTTGGACATACCGACTTCAGTGCGTTGCAAGGGCTCCGCGATTGCGTTTGGCTTGTCGCTGCGAACTTGGTCGAGTCGGATTTTAACGGTCGCCGGCATGCCCAAACGAAGTTCGTTGCTTGGGTTTTTAACGAAAACTCGAATCGGATAGACCAGTTTCGTGCGAAGCTCGCGAGTCTCCACCGGTTTGGGTGTGAATTCGGCAGTGGGTGAGATGAAGCCAACCCAGCCTTTGTAAACTTTGCCTGGAAAGCTATCGGTCATGACGTCCGCCTTCATACCTTCAAAGACCTTGCCCAAGTCGGGCTCAGCGACATAAGCACGTACCCAGACGGGGTCGGTCAGCGCCATGGTGTAGACCGTTTTCTGAGGTGACGCCATGTCGCCGACTTCCAATATGCGATTCTGAATAACGCCATCGCTTGGTGCGTACAAGGAAGCGTCCTGCAAATCGTGCAGCTTCTGATCCAACTCTGCCTTATATCCCTTAAGCGCTGCTCTCGCTTCCGCGATCTCTTCTTTTCGCGGACCAAGCATCGCCAAGTCGAGTGTGGCTTGCAGCGCTTGCCTCCGAGCGACAGCCGACTCATAAGCGGCAAGCGCGTCATCGGCTTCTCGTTGCGAACTAGCGTTGGAACGGGCAAGCTTGGCGATTCGCTGATGAGTTCGCCGCGCATCGTTTTCAGTCGCCTTCGCCGCCTGGACATCCGCGCGTGCTTTGGCGATCTCCTCAGGACGCGAACCCGCTTCAAGACGTGCGACGACTTGTTGTTGCATTTCAACTTGCGCTTCCGCACGATCGACAGAAAACTTCAGCCGCGATGTTTCCAGTTTGGCCAGCAATTGACCTTTCTTCACGACATCGCCTTCTTCGACCAATAGCTCCGCAATCCGCTCGCTCCCGTTGATTGCCAATTCAACCTGGCGGATATCGATGTTGCCATACAAAGTTAATTCGTTGGCGTCGGATACCGCTCTGCTTGATTGCCAGCACCAATAGCCCGCAATCACGCCACCAATCAACACAAACAAGATGACAATTCGTATCGCAACTTTCATTTCAAGAACTCGTCTTCAATCATTGCTCGATTGCCAAGTTTGATAGGAGGCTAAGATTGTGGGTTTGATTCAGCGTCAGGCCTCGAATAACTCGCCCATCGTTCGAAAACCGCCTGAGAAGTTCTCGAATCGAAGTTCGTGCTTCGCACACAACGTTGCGCGCAACCTCAAATATTCGTAACCGTCATCCACGATCATGGATAGATTTGGCATCTGTTTATGGGCGACTTGAACGTATCAGTCTAATTGAACGCCCAAGAACATGCACACCATCGATCATTCCGTCGTCGGTTTGTCCCGGCGGTAGACGCACAAAATCATACAACTGCTACCCGCGTCGATCCAGTCTAGCCCGGATGATTCCTGTGATTAGACGGGCTAGCAGTCAATTCGATCGCGTGTCACCCTGGCGAGCATCAAGACCTTTATCGACGATCCCATCGCTAATTGCTTGTAAATTTCCTATCCGATCGCCCAAATCGGCAGACATTGGGGGCAATTTAACGGATAGCTCCAAACACGGGCGAACTCGAATGGCGTGGACTTAAAAAACGAAGTGAGTTTCATGTGGGTGCTTTTCCTGCTTCCGTCCGGCTTGTCCGGACGGAGCAACAAGTGGCAGCTACCTTGTTGCTCCGCCGAGACAAGCTCGACGGAAGGATGCTCCACGTTTCAGAATTCCTTGTGTCCACGCCATTCCTGGCGAGCTCCGCTTTGGCGGATTGGGGACTCATCGATCTCGCCATCGGATTAAGTCGAGTTCCAGTGGCACCGAGACACCTGCGTGATGCGGCACGATGCGAGGAGTATAATCCGTGACAGGTCGACCGGCAGGCACCACAACTTGGTAGTTCATCCAATGTGATTGTTCACTGTCTTGTGATTCGACACGTTTCATTTGGAGAATCGTCGGAGCGTCACTTTCCAATCCATCCGCATACAACTCCACTCGTACAAAATTTGGATCGAGACCATCGAGGTAGACTTCGACTTCAACCATCGAGTCCGTGTCCGTCGATTGCACTCGCTGATTGCCAAACCTCAACGAGCCCCACTTTTCACGCAGTGACCGTTTCCAGTTGACGATGCTCGTCGCCATCGCCCCATTGTAAGCGATTCGGTCTTGGTAAGCGGCTGCGGCGGGAAGGTAATGCTGCTCGGTGTACTCTCGCACGGTACGAACGGCTGAGAACTGCGGCGTCAGCTGTGACATACTTGCCCTCATTCTCGCCAGCCATGCGGTCGGAATGCCATGCTCGTTGCGATTGTAGAATTCAGGAATGACTTCATGCTCTAACAAGTCATAAAGTTGCTCTGCCTCAACAGCATCCCAGGCTGGATCGTCACCATGCTCCTGCCCGTCGCCGATCGCCCAACCAACCTCGGGCGTGTAGGCTTCGGCCCACCACCCGTCAAGCTCCGAAAGATTGATCCCGCCATTGACCAACACCTTCATACCACTGGTTCCACTCGCCTCCCAAGGTCGACGCGGCGTGTTCACCCACACGTCCGTGCCTTGCACCAAATGCTCGGTGAGTAGCATGTCATAATCGCTCAAGAAAATCACGTGCTTCCGTGCCACCGGCCTGCGGATGAACTCGATCCACTGGCGAATCAGCTCTTGCCCCGCTAAGTCTGCTGGATGTGCCTTGCCAGCGATAATCAGTTGCACGGGACGTTCGGCGTCGCTCAACAGGCGCAGTAACCGTTCGGGATCATGAAGCAACAAGTTCGGTCGTTTGTACGTTGCAAAACGGCGGGCAAACCCAAGGGTCAATGTGTTTGGGTCGAACAAATGATTCGCCGCTTCGACTTCCTCCGGCGGTGAACCGGAAGCGGCCAATTGTCGCGATAGACGTTGGCGTGCGTAATCGACCAATGAATGAGTGGCATCGATGCGAAATTGCCAAAGCTGCTCATCCGAAACACTGCGAATATCACAGGCTAGCGTTTCATTGACGCCCAGCCAGCGACTCTTTCCGCAACGATGTGTCCAAAGCTCATCCGCTGGCTGCGAATCCCAACTCGGCATATGAACTCCATTGGTAACATAGCCAACCGGCACCTCCTCCTCGGGCCAACGAGGAAACAGTGGCTCGAAGATCCGGCGACTCACCTTACCGTGCAAGCGACTGACGCCGTTGACACTGCTACTGCCACGTATCGCCAAGTAGGCCATGTTGAAACTCTCTGATGCATCATTTGGATTCAACCTGCCCAGAGCCATCAAATCATGAACGGAGAGCCCTAGATTTTTCTGGGCGTAACGAGCAAGGTACTGCTCAATCAGATTTGGGGAGAAGCGATCAAAACCTGCTGCGACAGCGGTATGAGTCGTGAACAGGTTTCCTGCTCGCGTGACCTCCAGTGCAATCTCGAACGGTTGCCCCGATTTCTCCATAAATCCGCGAGCGCGTTCCAGCACTGCAAACGCCGCATGACCCTCGTTCAAGTGACAAACCTCCGGTTCAATGCCTAGCGCAGTGAGCAATCGCCAGCCGCCAATGCCGAGAATCAATTCTTGCTTCAGTCGCAGTTCCGGACCACCTCCATACAATTCGCTCGTGATTCCACGGTGTTCAGGAAAGTTGGCCGCGTCGTTACTGTCCAACAGGTACAACTTCACGCGACCAACCTGAACCTGCCACGCTCGCAACCAAACCGAATAACCGGGCAGATCGATATTCAATCGCAACCATTGCCCATTGGCATCTCGCAGCGGTGTGATTGGCAATTGGCCAGGGTCATTGTATGGATACAGCGCTTGCTGCCGACCGTCTTTGTCGATGGTCTGTCGAAAGTAGCCTTGTTGATAAAGCAATCCCACGGCGACGACCGGAACCCCTAAATCACTGGCCGCTTTGAGTTGGTCACCTGCTACGTTGCCAAGTCCTCCCGAGTAGATCGGCAACGCTTCGCTAAGCATGAACTCCATGCTAAAGTAGGCCGCACAGGTCAACGGACAAGCTCCTGTACTCACTTGAGTTTGGAGCTCCCCCTTTTCGCCGCCCATCTCTTGGCGACTTCGGCCACGGTCGGCCACCCCGTAATTCTGTTGAAACCAAGCGGGTTGTTCGGCTGTTTCGTGTCTTAACTGAGCCAATTGATCAATCTTTTTTCGGAAGTCGGCATCGTTAAGAACCTGTTCGATCCGCTGGCGAGACACCGTCTGCAGAACCACCCACGGGTTTTGCGTGATCTCCCAAAGCTCAGGATCGAGTTGACGCCACACTTCATCCGTTGCATGATTCCAAGACGAACGAAGGTCAAGTGCTAAATCCGCTAGGGAATCGAATCCTTTGACGTCCGTCGGTGAAAGGTTGTATAAGGACTGGATCTTGGTAGTCATTGTGTTGTCTGTATCAAGTCGGGAACGGTACGGGTGCAAAATCTGCAGAGCACATTCAGTGCCAACCAGAAGAGATACGCAATCAGAAGAAGCATGTGTGCAAATACGGACAGTTTCTGTGCCGTCCGACGAGAATGCCGTCCGATGGGAATGCCGTCCGATGGGAAACGGTCCACCACTTAAAATATGGCTCTTCAGAATATTTAGTGGGTGAAAAGGAAGTTGCGAAAGTTTTTTTGGGGGCATGGCCGTCGCGATACCCATTGCCACTCTTGCTCGACTCCCTCGATGCCTCGGAGCAAGAAGCGAGGCAGATCGAACATCACCTTGATGACCGCAATCGGTGTTTCGCCGAAATGACGGCAGCGACTGTACGCGATACTGGACTCCTCCTTCTTTCTCTTTGCTCGGTGCCGACGACGGGCTGATTCGTGAACATCATCCATCACTTCTCGACCGACGTCGCATGGTTTTCAGGCCAGAGCCCGACATATCATCGTACCGTCACCACCTACCTGAACCATCGTAGGCCGTTTCTTGTCGCCGTGCATGAAACCTGCCGCTGCCTGGTGTCCCACGTCGCTAAGTTTCCATCGCGATTCATTGATTTCACGTCGCAATCTCGGTCGCCCTCACGATTTCGTGCTACGATATATCTAGGGCACGCAATGCGAGTTCAAACGTGCGTACCAATGCAGGTGACTTCGGCTACGCCCACCCCTTCCATTAATGCTGGTAAAACTTCAAAGGAGTTTTCAATGTTGTTAAAATCGATTCGCTATGGCTTGTTCACATTGATTGCAGTGTCGGTGAGTCTCGCGACATCCGAAGCAATGGCCCAGCATCGCGGCGGTCCCGGGGGAGGCGGCGGCGGACACATTGGCGGCGGCGCTGGGAACATTGGTGGTGGCGGTAGACCGACGGCTGGCGGCGGTAGACCGACGGGTGGCAGCGGTAGACCGACGGGTGGCAGCGGTAGACCGACGGCTGGTGGCGGTAGCTTCCATGGCGGTAGCGGGCATAACGATTCCAATCGTGGATCGAGTTTTTATCGTTCTAGCCCAAGTCTTCGCCTGTCGATCGGAAGCTATCCGTATGGCTACCGTAGCTATGGGCTCGGTGGATTCGGAATCGGATACGGAATGAGTTATAGCTACGGCGGTTTGGGCTACGGCTATCCGTATTCCTCCGCGTACTCGTCTGGCTATCGAGGCTACGACCGTGGCTATCGAAGCTACGACCGTTATCGCATCCCCTACCCGTTGACTTACCCATCGACTTACCCATCGACTTACCCGTACGACGCTACCAACGGCCCTGCTGTTTCCACAGAACCAGTGGATCCGGCGACGGCGGACCTGAGGCCAGGAATGGTGTTGCCCGATGGGTCCACCGTGATCTCCGTCGGACCATTGAGCCAATAGGCCGGCCAACGACCTAGGCGTTGCACGTAATGGTCATGAATTCCATGCCTAGCCCGGATGATTCATTAGCCGTTTTGGCGATAGCGCATGTCGATTTAATCGTTTAACGCTTAGCCGAAGGCGTCAGCTTTTCCATAAGCGGTCGCCTACGGCTTGACGTTAAACGATAAGTCGAGTCAAACCGATTAAATCGACAGCCCACTAACGCCCTGCTGATTTAATCGTTTAACGCTTAGCCGAAGGCGTCAGCTTTTCCATAAGCGGTCGCCTACGGCTTGGCGTTAAACGATAAGTCGAGTCAAACCGATTAAATCGACAGCCCGCTAACGCCAAAACGGCTAATACGCAGACTGTTTTTCGAGCAATGAACGTAAACGCTTGAAGGCGTAGACGTTAGCAAAACAATTTGCAAGCCCATGAATCATCCATGCCTAGTATTCAAAGCGGAACCAAGTCGGCTCCAGTCGAGATCGAGCGAGCCATTTCAGTGCCAATAAACACGCCGCCCGCGAACCTTCACCTACGCCGTGACGAGACTGGCACGACGCCCTCGTTCAACCAACTTGGACGCCCGAGTCGGCCGACAGGCGATTGAGGCGACGCATTACTTTCCGACATTGAGCCGTTGAAGCAGTCCGAGAACTTTCTTGCTCAGCGGCGTTAGCTTCGTGCGGCTGAACTGATCGCCCAGTTTGCGGATCGCTTCGGCTTGGGTTGGATAGGGGTGAATGGCACTGCCGATCTTGCCCAGTCCAAGCCTACACGTCATGGCAACCGTGATTTCAGAAATCATGTCACCAGCGTTCTCTGCAACGATCGTCGCGCCGACGATCTGATCCGTCCCTTTTTTCGTGTGAACTTTCACAAACCCGTCGTCTTGGCCTTCTAGAATCGCCCGGTCGATGTCGCGGAAGGGCTGGACGTAGGTGTCAATTTCCACGCCTGCTTCCTTCGCTTCGTTTTCGTACACGCCAACATGGGCGATCTCGGGTGACGTATAGGTTGCCCATGGGATCACCAAATCGCTGGCCTTCTTCTTGCCAAACGGTCCGACCGCAAATAGAGCGTTCTGGATCACGATGCGGGCCATGAAGTCAGCCGCATGCGTGAATTGGTATTTCGAGCAAACGTCGCCGGCAGCATAGATGCGTGGATTCGTGGTCTGCAAGTTGTCGTTGACCTTGATGCCCTGCTTGTCGAAATCCACACCCACTGCCTCCAAATTCAAATTTTCAACGTTGGGTGCTCGTCCGACGGCAACCAGTAGTTGGTCTACGGGTTCGTCGTAGCGTTGTCCATGGGATTCGACGGTCAGTCGAATTCCAGCTTCGTTCTTGATAACGAGGTTACGTCCGCAGCAGAGAAATTTCACTCCGTTTCGTTCCATCTGCTTTTGGACAATTGCGGCGGCTTCTCGATCCTCGCGTGGCATGATGCCATGCTCCGATTCCACCAGAAAAACTTCCGAGCCGAGTTGGGCGAACGATTGCGCCATTTCACAGCCGATTGGCCCCGCTCCGATGATGCCAAACCGGCGTGGCAATTCGGTTAGCGAGAAGACCGACTCGTTGGTCAGGTATTCAACGTCATTCAGGCCAGCAATGGGCGGCGCGGCCGCGCGAGCACCGCTGGCGATGACCGCTCGTTTGAAACGGAGTTCGGTGCCACCCACGTCGATCGTGTTGGAATCGAGAAAACCGGCATGGCCAAAGAATACATCGACGCCGAGATCGCGGAACCGACTAGCGGAGTCGTTGTGACTGATCCCAGCACGCAGCTTTCTCATCCGCTGCATTACCGCGGCGAAATCGACGTTGACCTCTGGCACGCCAATGCCGAATTCGCTGCAGTCTCTTGCGATCGCCGCAACACGAGCGGCACTAATGATTCCTTTCGATGGGACGCAGCCCACGTTCAGGCAATCGCCGCCCATCAACTCCCGTTCGACCAGCGCGACGCGTGCGCCCAGCCCCGCCGCCCCGGCAGCCGTCACAAGACCAGCGGTTCCGCCGCCAATCACAACCAAATGGTAGGGGCGACTCGGTGTTGGATTGGTCCACTGGGGAGGATGCACGTTCGCTTCGAGCCGCTGATTGTGTTCGTCGTCTGGTTGAAGCTGCACAAGTTCGGATGCCATCGACATACCGCTTTCAAATTTGAATGAATGATTGTTGAAAAGTTTCAAAAGGAGAGTTCATACGGAGACCGCTGAAGTAAGTGACTGCTATCTCAGTTATCTTAGCGATGAATGTTGTTCTGCGCTGATTTGGCCGTAGCCCAGTGCTTTGTCACAACGAAGAATGAGTCACGATTCTGGCAAGCCCAAAATCAAGCGGTGACAAAACCCTAGGCTACCTCCTTTGCAGCAGACAGGCTGGATGGCGATGATCGCGAAATGGATGCATCCGAGATGCACCCTTCAAGCGTGGTCGCTCGGTGAGTGCCAGAGGATCAAGCACATCCTACTGGCTAAGACATCGTTTCGGAACCTGGATCCCAACGACGCTAAGGGCAAAATCGCGTCAAACTTTGGAACGTTGATTCGGAAAGCTGTTATCATTTGTCATTCGATCTAGCTTGGTACGCTGGTAAGCCAAACGCAACATGCGATTTTCCCGGTCGGAATCACATGATGCTGTACACGCCGCGAGCGTCATATCACACCACTTCCCAACTTGACACACGAGAGAGACACCCATGTCAAATCCGTTCTCAATCCTGTTCGTATCGTTACTGACCTTTCTGTCTGGGCACGCCCTCGGCCAGTCGAGCGACGGCGGCAACGGTCATTCAACCGCCAACGTATCCCCGCTGCTCAACGCGCCGCCTCCTGTGCCGGAGCATCTGCGACAGGCGTTCGATCGAATGGAGGCAGCCAATCGTCGTTCACAAGATGTCTTTCGGCAGTTGTCGGTCGAGCAAATGAACTTCAAGCCGTCCGATGGCACTCACACTCCGCGATGGAACGCCGAACACATGGCCGGAAGGCAGCTGCGATTCTTCTCACAGATCTACCACGCACTTGATTCGAGTATTCCAGTCGTGGATTGGAATCCGCAGCAAATGCCCGCGAACTACGAAGCTCGCAATCCTCGTTGGAGCGGAAAGGACGAAGCACGGGCCATGCAGCGAGTGGATGACTTCTGTCGTCGCTACGCCTACTTGCTAGCAGACATTCAGCTGGACCAGAAGCCTCCCGCAACTTCTTGGAGTTCGCTTGGATCCTTGCTGCGGCAAATGGAGAAGCATTACGACGAGCACACCGCTAACGTCAAGAAAAAGTTTCTGCTACCGGATTGGCCAACCGAATCGTCAGACTGACAAGTCTATGGCGCCGTGATAGACTTGAAAGTGCAAGTCGGGTGTCCGCCAACCCAGGCGATGAATGTGCGATACGAAAGGACGTCCGCGATTTCTGAACGCCATTCAACCGTGCTGCAACTTGTCCGCAAAGCCTAGGACCACATTAAACCCAAGCTAGAGCATTTTGCAAAAAGCCGTAGGCTGCGTGTTTAGTGGCTGTGGCTTCCAGCCGCAGCGTTCTTCTCAACTGGGGCTGGAAGCCCCAGCCACGTCAAAAATCAAAATGCTCTAGTTGTCGTCAATGTGGACAATTTTCGGTTCCGGCTGAGAGTTTAAGACGAACGTCATCATGGCAATGTCGTTGGGATCCTTCCCGGCTGCCCTAGCGCGATTCGCCATTTCACCAGTGAGCGAGAGTTTTACGAGCACACCTTGTTTCTCGCCGATGTGCTTCTCAACGCGTGCCCAAAGGTCATCTGGATAGAGCTTGGCCAAGCGATCGATGTCAAGTGCGCGAAAGAAAATTACCTGGGATAGGTCGATCACCTTCATTTTTTCGGGGCGTTGTTTGTCGATCTTAGCGATTGCCGACCCAGGATCAAAATCACCTTGAATTGCGTCATCATTCACAAAGGACTTGAACGCGGCGATGTCATGCTCAATGAACAGGCTTGCGATGGCACTCAATGCGACGGCCTTGGGCTCCGCCGCCCTCAACGATGCCCCGCAGAACGTTACCATCAGCCATGACACACAAAACAAAACGGTGAAACGCATGTGATTCTCTCTTGTTATTGGGCGAAAAATTGGGGCTAACCGCGTCGCCCCGATTAACGTTGACCACAGAGTAAACGCTATTGGCCGACTGCAGGCGAGTAGAACGGAGTCTTTCGAGTCAACAATGCCCTTCTTCCCGATTTCCTCCTCCTGGGAATTCGAGATATTTGCATTGCCTAGATTCAACAGAAGCAAGATCATGGTGGGTAGGATGTTTCGATGCATTCGCATTTCGCCAAATGAGCTCAACTTTCTCCAAATGGGGTCAGCGATACTTGGTTCCTCCGACGAACGATACGGATCACGACGTCGCCGCGAACGACTCACCACTTCAAAAAAGCCCGACTCGCCTAATCGGGTGCACGCGATTGTTCGCTTTTGCACGGACTAAAATGGACGTTCCGCTGCTATCTCGAATTGCTGATTTACGCTTCCCGACAAGTGAATGTTGTCTGGATTGAGAACAAGCACGGGAGAATCAGGCGATAAACTTAATTCAACAAGGTTCACCCAAATAACATTAGGGCTGGTCGTCAGTTCGAAGAAATACCGTTTCGCATCAAGGTTGCAGACTGTCCGGTACTCTGTGTCGTAGATCGTTCCCACTGTCTTGTAGGGAGCGTTGGACGGCACAGAGGCATTGCGTGCGAGCGAAAAGCTCGTTGCGATCGCTTCTCGTTCATTCCTGGGATTGCGCAATGTCTTCAAGAAATAGTTGGCTCGCACAAAGCGATCTGTCGGATTTACGTTTCCCGGAAGCGGCGTTTGGCGCGTCGCATCCGTAAAATCCCACTTTTCCAACTCGACCAACTGTTCATTGTACGGCGGGTCATTGGTCACCACTCGGTGTTCGGGCCCGTGATAGATCTCAGGCCGCCCATCGACATATTCAATGATGGCCGAATCTCCCGTCACATCTTCGACTGCCAAGTGCAGAGACGATTTGAAACCGGCGTGCTCAACCATAATAGGCTGAATGTCTTCCATAAGTTTCAACGCCTCTTCTACCGTTGCAGCGTTATCGAGTAAGTACTGTCCCCAAACGCCCGCATGGACCCCAGTCTTCTCAGGATCGCGCGGTCCATAGTCGGTGGCAGTTAAGAACAGTAAGTGCATTGCGAATCCCTTCTCATTCAGGCCGTCGACAGAAGCGAGCCCATAAGCAGAGACGATGACCGAACCATAACGTGACGTCCATGTGAGCGGATTCTCGTCCCCGATATCATTTGCTCCAACACGTCCGCCATCTCGAGTGAGTCCCCTTGGAAAGACGTAGAGTCTTGGTTCGGTGGATTCAGCCCAATCCATCGTGCGTCCGGCGACCGTCACCAATCCGTTCGTGTTCCATAGAATACGTGTACACGCAAGCACAGTCGAACCCGAAATCACCAACGCGGTGGCCAAAATCAACCCAAACGATTGCTGAAGGAAACTATCTGGAAACAACATGCAAAATGTTCCATCGGTAGAAGAAATGTTACTCGCACGGATCAACGCCAACGATAACCGCGTCGCCCAAAGTAACGCTGACCACAGAGTAAACGGTCGTGGCCGACTGCGGTTGATCGATTGGTAATCGGATCAGTATGGGAAACGCCGAAAAGGTATTCTAAATCGGCGAACGTTAAAACACGATTGTAGCCGACCGAAGGGAGACACAGCAACCATCGGAAGAAAAAGTGTCCGGTACGAATGGCGTTGTCACAGTGTTTTTGAGGATTTTCCGAGATCGGAAACAGCAGCCAGCGCAGCGTTGAAAACCGCGTTCCTTCGCGGTTTTCAAATTTACTTTAATTGTCACCGATATAAAAAATATTGATCTAGGCCTTGATATAACGGCTTGTTTTGCCGAGGTTTCTTTTTGAACGTCAGATTGCTGATGCACCGAAAACATTCTTTTTGCCCTGCGGTGCCTGAAAACCCTACCCTTCGGTACTTGGGATGAATGAATCAACCCACGGATTCTTCTGAAGAGGCCTAAAAAAGGCAGTCCGCACCCTATGCTCGGTGCGGTCCTGCCCTGAAACGAACGTAACTTCGAGAGTTACATTGTCATAGCGTCTACTGATTGCGATTCTCTCGCATCAGGCGATCTTTGGCGTTCATGTTTCGCTGAACACCATATCGTTTGTCTAAATCGGCGCGCCATTGCTGGTCTGCCATATTGGGCCAATGATCTTCGTCGAACCCTGTTTGGCCTTCGAGCTGTTGCTGGGTGACATTCAAGACCAACACATAGTCGTCTTCGTCGATATCATCGTCGGCCACTTCATCTGGATCCACTTGCACTTTGAATGCTTCAAAAGGAACGGCGAACAACTTGTTACCCATACCTAGGAAGCCGCCGTACGTGACCGCGACATAGCTGACTTTGCCAGTACGCGAATCCATCACGATATCTTTGATCTCGCCAACGCTTTCGCCTTGAGCGTTTTGAATGTTGTAGCCCATCAATTGGCTAACACGGATATTTGCACCGCGAGTTACGCTGTCAAGCTTACCTGCATCCGCACCTGTTCGGGGATTTGTCGCGGTAGTTTGAGCATTGGCGGTGGAAAAGGTTAGTCCGCCGATCGCTATGGTAGCGATGGCGATTTGGAATGCGCGATTCATGAGTGTTACTCTTTTGTTAGAGGGACAGAAAGGTTAATTGTTGGTGGTAATGGAAAATTCGCTGAAGCTCGGTTTCGTTTCAGCAGTTGCAAGAGCTTTCGAACTCCTTGACCTGCTTCTCGGCTTCTTCTTTGGCGATGCCATATCGCTCCTGCACTTTGCCGACGAGTTCTTGACGTTTTCCGTCAACGACATCGAGGTCGTCTTCGGTCAAGTCGCCCCATTTTTGTTGGGCTTGGCCTTTGGCTTGTTTCCACTTGCCCTGGATTTGGTCCCAGTTCATTGCATTGTTCCTTATGTTTCAGACTTGTACTTCAAAAAGAATGCTCTCCCGTTGGAGAACCCATCGGAAGCTAACGCAATTCGCGGGCCAAAACGTGCGGAACACTTCGAGAGTTTTGGCCCGTGCGTCACGGAGCCGAAAGTCTTAGCCCTTGCGCTACCTAATTCGTTGATCGCTCGTCAGCCGGTTGTACGTTACTCGTCCACATCGACGGTAAACCCTTCAACGATTCAGGCAAGCTTCGGGCTAGCCAGCAAAGAGCACCGACAATTAGCGCAGCCGATACAACAACGACAACGAGCCAAACAACGATTCAAAGCACCTTCATTTCTGATCGCGATTCGAGTCGACGGACTGCAAACGTTTCTTGCGTACTGAAACGACAATCGACTGCGGTTCAACACTCTCCACCGCTAATTCCGACGGAACGTTTTTTAGGTGGTCGCCCGTCGTCCAGCGAAGGGTTTGCTGACCGCTAATCTGGTTCGCATCGAGTGAAACAGTCGATGCGGCAGGGTCGAGCATGCCGAAGGCTGGCTGGACACCGGATAACGTGACTTGAACGTGAGTCGGTTTCGGTTCAACGATTTCCAAGTCGGCCGGCAAATTGCGATATTCGATCGGGATGATGTATGTTCGTTGGATCGTGTCGGTATGATATGCCAGTTGAAACCAGAGCAAGATTGCCACAGCGACAGCGACCAGCTTTGTAAGCCAATTTGCAACTTGTATTTGTGGTCGGCCATCTGCACTGGACGATTGCTCAAGAAAATGATTATGCAACTGCTCGGCTACGCTTGCTTGGTCGACGACTTGCAGTTCGCCGTTTCGGCAAAGCGTGACGGTACCTCGCTCCTCGGAAACGACTAAGACCAATGCGTCACTACATTCGGATAACCCCAACGCAGCAGCGTGGCGTGTGCCGCTGCCATGAATTTGGTCGACTCGTTGGCTCAATGGCAGATGCAAGCCGAGGGTTGCGATCCGACCGCTCGCGATCACGACGGCACCGTCATGCCCCGGTGATTTCGGATGAAAAATGCTCAGCAGAAGCGGAAGGCTAACCTCGGCATCCACCGTCACACCGCCGCGCAAATGGCGATCAAGCGGTTCACGACCAGGAAAGACAATCAGTGCTCCGATCCGATCCCTAGCCATCACGGTCACCGCCTCGCTTATCATGTCGATGTGAAGCGAATTCACTTCGGGATTCGACGAATAATGGAACCACCTAAACGTCGTCAATCGCTCGAAGCCGTACCGAATGTCGTTTTGAAAAACAATCACCAGGGCGATAACAATCGCCAACATGCCGTAATGAAACAGCATGGTCGTAAGATAAAGTTCAAGCCAGCGAGCTGTGAGGAACGTCGCAGTCAAACCCACCGTGACGATCCGAAGCGACCGTGAGGCCCGATCGCGCAACCATACAAACGTGACATACAAAAGCACTGAGACAATCGCAACGTCCAGCACGTCCGCGTACCGCAACGGCTCAGTCAACTTTTCAAAGAAAGCTTGCATATTGATCTCAGATCGTCGCTGATCGATCGGGATGCCACATCCCACAGCCAACACTTGTTATGTCAAAGTTTCGGCAGGATCAATCGTTCGCCAGCATGTTCAAGAACAAACGATTCGATCGATGACGCCTGTTCCTCGATCGCATCGTCCGCCGCACGCTGCACCTTTGCATCGGCTCGGCTCGTGAACAACCTCGGCACTCGAACTTGCACCTGCAATCCCACGCTCAAATTTACCGAGGTTTTCCCATCCTCTCCGCGTGCTTCCAGCGTCGTTTCGTAGTGTTGCAAGTTGCCAGCGGGTTGTTTGGACTCCGTGACAATGTTCATCTTGTCCGATTCGACGTCCGCATATTGCCAAAGCACAAGCTCGTTGGTATCCAACGCTGGGTCTGCTAAACTCACCGTGATCTCCTTGACGGCGGCCAAGCTGCTTTTCGACCGCCCCCGAATCGCATTGAGTAGCGGGCGATCATCTTCGCTCGTATCGATCGACACATCGACGACTTTCTCATTGAGTAGAGTCATTCCCGAGCGAGCCACGATCGCATCGGTCGCATTTTTTCGAACCAAAATTTGGCGAAACTTATCAAAATCGCAAGCGATCGTGAATTGGCGAGTCTGGTAGCCCGACGCTAGGTGATCAACGCGCGAGAACACCCACGCCGCGACAGCGACGCAACCGAAAACGCCCGCAGCAACCGCTGCAATAACGATCTTGTTTTTCATATCATCCCAATACCTATCAGCGACAAATCCGTAGCCGCATCTCTCCGAAACATCGATTGTATTCCGGCAAGATCGCGGCCAATGATCATGCCGAAGGCGTTTTAGCAATTAGCCCCGGATCGCGCGAGCGCATCCGGGGTTGGCGATGGAAATCACCTTTTCGCCCCCGAAGGGTGTCGTAGATCTTCCTATGCTCTCTGCGACGTGCTTCGGGGTCGATGGTCTCCGTGGTTCGATGGTCTCTGTGGTTCGTGATCCGGCGGTTCGTGATCCGGCGGTTCGTGATCCGGCGGTTCGTGATCCGGCGGTTCGTGATCCGGCAGTTCGTGATCCGGCAATGTTCGCTGCGTTCGACCGCCGGCTAATCGCTGAAATCCCTTTGGGATAACTGTCTTACAATTCAGGTTCAAACCCGTCCGTAAGAAATACGACTTCTCGAAGAGCCGCTACGGATTGCTTAGTTATCGACTTCTTCCAAGGCATCGGCTTTGCGTTCGCCTAATGCTTCTTTGCGATCCGCCTCCATTTCGCCACGTTCTTCAATCGCATCCGCTTTTGCTTCCGCGGCCTCTTCCACCGCGTCACTCGCGTTGTCGGTGCGGTCACGAAGATTCTCTGCTGCATTCTGCGACGAATCGCGGATGTTTTCGGCTTGCTGCTGCGTTCGGTCGCGGACGGCATCCGCTTCGCGGTCAGTCGGAGAATCATTGCAGCCAATCATGGCGAACGTGCTAAGAGCGAAAGTACAAGCGGCTAGAGTTTTCATCAAAGTGTTCCTACCTGTTCAAGTTAGTGGAGTGCCCTTTTGTTTTTTCGGGGCAACGCGATGGACGAAGCAATGCGATGGACGAAGCAATCCGCGTGCCAAAGAATCGATGAGTTTCGTCAACCATGATCCAGTGCGTACGGTCTGTTCGACTGCGAAGCTCTGGCAAGGCCCGATAAAGTTTGTTGAAGAAAGTTTGTTGAAGCACTCGGGCCGATCGTCCTTCACCATGCCGAAAAAGCTAACAATACAATGGTCGTCCGGTTGTTCGCGTACCTTCGCAATTCGTCGCAAAAACATGGAGTGACAACGCGAAGGGTTGGAACGCAATTTGCGGGTGAGATTCATGAGTTTCATTCGCCCGACTGTTCACCGTTTTTAGTACGGGCTCGAATCCTCTCCCCAAACCAAGGAAGAACCAATGGACGCTCCGAAAATTGGCGACATGTACCGCTGCAAGAAATGTGAGTTTGAAATTCATGTGACCAAAGGTTGCGACTGCAAAGAATGCACGACCGTGTTGAAATGCTGTGGTGAGCCGCTTGAGAAAGTCACCGCACCACCCGTGCAAAACGCCTGAGACGACCTCATAGCGGAAGTCACATGTTCGATAAATGGATCGCCATATCGCTCGACCAACTGGGAATGATTCTGATTTCCAGCTTCGTTGTTTATGCCGCCATACTGCTCTACACTCGAATCGTTGGCCTCCGCAGCTTTTCAAAAATGTCCGCTGGTGACTTTGCGATGACCATCGCGGTTGGATCGCTATTCGGTGCGACCATTTCGAGTCCGAACCCCACGCTACTGATGGGCTTGTTCGCTATGCTGTGCGTGTTCGGCGGTCAATGGCTGCTGGCCAAATTGCGCCGCAAATCGACAGTGCTCAGCAAGCTGGTCGACAATCAACCTTTACTGCTGATGACGCGATCCCAGATTCTGCATGGAAATTTGAAGCGAGCCAACATGACCGAAGGTGATCTGTTTGGCAAACTTCGTGAAGCGAATGCATTTCATTTCGATCAAGTCATCGCGGTCATCTTGGAAACCACTGGCGATGTGTCCGTCATCCACAGCGACCGAGAAACGCCTGACATTTCGAGCCAGATTTTCGACCATGTCATCGGCTCGGAACGATTGAAGTTTCACAAGGATGATAAGACTTCATAGGAGGATTCGCAGAAACAAGTTTACCGCTGTCTAGCGTCCGCGTCCCGATTTGTACGAATCCTGCCTTCTGATGAAAGCTCAATGAGACGCTATTTGGCGGGTCGACGTCCACTGCGGCTGCGACCGACAGCAGATCTGCATTTTTCGCCCAACATTGAATGTGAGAGTATAGCGCACGGCCAACGCTGGAACCGCGACAGGCTCCCCCATCGCTTTAGCCCGGATGATTCATGGGCTTGCAAATTGTTTTGCTAACGTCTACGCCTTCAAGCGTTTACGTTCATTGCTCGAAAAACAGTCTGCGTATTAGCCGTTTTGGCGTTAGCGGCCTGTCGATTTAATCGGTTTGACTCGACTGATTGTTTAACGCCAAGCCATAGGCGACCGCTTATAGAAAAGCTGACGCCTTCGGCTAAGCGTTAAACGATTTAATCAGCAGGCCGCTATCGGCAAAACGGCTAATGAATCATCCGGGCTAGCCGCCGGTATCGATTGGCTTCCATTCGAACTTGTCTCGACGGAGGAAACAATTGGCGGTCGCGGTCCTAAGTCGAGGATCTGTCGTAAGTGCAGACGAATGTACAAGATCGACTAGCAGCGGTTGCTGCGGTTCGGTGAGCTCCACGGTTTCCTCGAGCAAAAACATTGAATCCGTTTTTTCCCCTTTCGCAACCCTATGCGGTTGTTCTTAGTTGCATTCCTACCGCCCGCGTCATAACATGAACTTATCGGGAACACGATTCCACTTAACTCGCCGGAGCTGACAGGCTGCTGTTGTCACCCAAGAGCACGAAGTGCAGGCGGACGTTGCCATTTTTACCCGTGGTAATCGACTTTTGATCGCTGCTGATTCAGCTTGGAAAGCTAAGTAATGGACAGGGCTGGTCACGGTCAATTCTGGACGGTGCCGGGCGCAGGCGTGAACGAGACTTGGACCGCTGGACTCCGTTTCAGTTTTCTAACGTTCGATCCTCCAGAGTCACGATGGACGACAAATCCGGCTCGCTGCGATGCAAAACCAAATTACGATAGCATTCTACAGCACGCACCGCCTGATAACGCTGCCAGGCAGGAGCACCGTTGGCTAGCAAAGATCTCGAGAACTTTAGAACCAAATCCTTGTTCACAGGCAAGTCGTCCACCATGCCGTTGCGAACGCCCATCGCATACCGCCTCAGCCAGCGTGGGAACCAAACCTGATCGTTCTCCCCCAGTCGGTCCCCCAAAACCTCGCGTTCAAACGGAGCGATACTCATGACGACACACTCCTTCAAAAGCGAAAACAGTCACCGGCTGAACACCTGATTCCCCCCTTTTTATCCAGTCACGGGATATTAGCCAAACGACGTGACTGACAGGGGGATAATACTCAAACAGCTTGACTGACAGGGGGATATTGGTAAAACAACTTGTCTAGCAGGGGGATAAGAGTACGATTTCCCCAATATCCCTTAACTATCAAGGGATAACTTAGTAGTTATCCGACTGAGATTGTGTCGCTTGCAAAATCGCGAAGTACAACCGATTGGGATACGCGACGCAATGTTCGGCGTGCTTCTGGCCTCGGTATGCTTAGCAATGTGGAAAGCACAGGTCGACGGTTCGCCAACCTGGTTAGGCTGGGTCGCAATACTCATGCCAGCTATCATCGTCGCCTTGCTGCATAGGCGGTTTCAACTTTCACTACTTGCTGCATGTGCGATTCTTTACGCGATTACGATTGCATGGGGTTTTGTCGGCGGCGTGACCTATTCACTGCACTGGATTCGCACTCCCCACGACTTCTTCGAGCGGAATACTCTTGGCGTTGAACGACCGCTACGCTACGGGCTACTTTCCGCGCAGATATGGCTCCTTGTCGGTGCGGTCTACGTCGCGATTTACGCTACTCTAGTTTGGCTTGTCTCTGAGGTCGCTCTTGACCGTTTTACGAATACCCAAGACGGCGGATAACCATCCGATGAACCGCAGTCGGCCACGAGCGTTTGCTCTGTGGTAAGCTCAAACGGGCCGACGCGGTTATCGTCGGCGTTATCGCATTCGAATTACTTGCACCAATTGCCGTAAATCCATACGAACCGACACGAACTCCGAGCAGTCCAACGCAGGAAGAACATACTCGTCGTTCGTCGTGGCCGATGTGGGTCGCCGCAGGCTGGGTGTTGTTTCTCATCTTGCTTCTACCGGCAATTCCGGGAGTGCGATTGCGGCCGCCTCCCGCCGGCGCGTTTCTTCCCATGAAATTGGTCACTACCACGCTTTCCCTCGTCGCGGCTGGGCTATTGCTTTTCTGGCCACGTCGGCGCGGCTGGCTATTGCTTAACATTCCAATCGTGATCGTGCTCTCTATCGTACAATGGACGGCATGGTCACGGTTTCCCTAACGAACGCTGTTCCGCGGATCGCGGCGCGCGTAAAGAACGCGATAACAATCCGATGAACCGCAGTCGGCCACGACGGTTTGCGGTCATCTAAGCGTTTGCTCTGGCCGACGCGGTTATCGCTGGCGTTCGCCATCAAGGCAGTCGTTACGTGAAAAGATGACCAACACTGCCGACGCATTCATGCTTGCTGCCCGCAACGCCCTGTCGTTCCTCGAAGACGATCGCGGCTTCACACTCACAGAGACCATAGCGCCGCCCCAACTGAGCAGCAATCTCTCGTTCTACAAGGTGACGTACCGCAAGAAGTCGTCGCGTTCTCCAGAGCTATTCGTCTGTCTTGCGACAGCGCCAGTCCGATTAGAACAAGACCTTGAATTCGGACGCGGTTGGCCTCCGGAATACCACAATACGATAAACGCATTCGAACTCCTTGCGATCGAAGCACCCGAACAACGACTGGAATTCACGTCTGGTGTCTACAACGCGTTTGGTGACGTTCAGAAGATGTCGGAACAATACGAGTCGCTCGCCAGCGTCCTGCGGAACCATGGTGGGCGGTTCTTTGCAAATGATGAATCACTCTGGGATTCCGTTCAGCAACTCAGGAAATCCAGAATCCAACAACACGAATATGAGGAAAAATCCCGATCGGCTGAATTGGCTTTCAAGCGGAATGATTGGCAACACGCCGTTGAACTCCTCGATGGTCTGGGTGACAATCGAACACTATTGCAGACGGCACGTCTTGCCTACGCTCGCAAGCGTGCCGCGAAATGATGGCGAACAAAACGTTGCACGCGAGCGGGCGGCAACGTCGGTTTTGAAGTCAACGTCTAACGCGCCCGCCGCGTGAACTTGGTCGTTCTGGCATCCAAAAACTCGTGCTCGTGCTCAGTCGCGCCAGCGACGGTGCTCGTACTCGTGATCGAAACCAGCCCTTATGTCCTCGCAAACATTTGACCACGAACGACTCGACGTTTACCGACTCTCGATCGACTACGTTGCTCGGTCTTTCGAGACATCACAATCGCTGAGCGGTTTGTATCGTCACGCTCGCGACCAATGGCTGCGTGCCGCCCAATCGATTCCGCTAAACATCGCTGAGGGCAACGGCAAACGAAGCCTGAAGGATCGTGCCCGGTTTCTCGACATCGCACGCGGGTCCGCCTTGGAGTGTGCCGCCATCCAAGACGTGCTGCTGAGGACCAACGGAATCAAAGTTCAAGACGATGTCGCGATGAAAGGGATGCTCTATCGGATCGTCGCGATGCTGACCCGAATGGCGATGAAATTCGATGGTGTCGCGGAGTCCGGCGTGGAGTACCATGCTGACATCGATTACGATTACGAGCACCGCTTCGCTGAGCACGAGCACGAGCACGAGCACGACGACGCAGACGAGCCAGAACCAACCCGATGCACGTGAGCGGCGAGGTCACGTTTTTTGAGATTAGAACATTTCTCGTCGCCGCCACGTGATCGTCGGCGTTATCGCATTCGAATTACTTGCACCAATTGCCGTAAATCCATACGAACCGACACGAACTCCGAGCAGTCCAACGCAGGAAGAACATACTCGTCGTTCGTCGTGGCCGATGTGGGTCGCCGCAGGCTGGGTGTTGTTTCTCATCTTGCTTCTACCGGCAATTCCGGGAGTGCGATTGCGGCCGCCTCCCGCCGGCGCGTTTCTTCCCATGAAATTGGTCACTACCACGCTTTCCCTCGTCGCGGCTGGGCTATTGCTTTTCTGGCCACGTCGGCGCGGCTGGCTATTGCTTAACATTCCAATCGTGATCGTGCTCTCTATCGTACAATGGACGGCATGGTCACGGTTTCCCTAACGAACGCTGTTCCGCGGATCGCGGCGCGCGTAAAGAACGCGATAACAATCCGATGAACCGCAGTCGGCCACGACGGTTTGCGGTCATCTAAGCGTTTGCTCTGGCCGACGCGGTTATCGCTGGCGTTCCCCGACTGAGTTCGTGTCGATCGACAATTTGAACCCCTACCGACCAACTGACGGGACGGTCGTCCCCTCACAAGACCAACGCGCATACCGTGCTCGACTGCTTGCCATTGCGTTGATCGTGCTTGCCATCATTCCAATCGGATGCGGGCTCGCCGTTACCTATTCTTTCGCCACCCTTAGTTCTGAGAACTGGCCGGCTACACGAGCACAACAATTCTCTCAGGCTGCTGCATTTGTCGCATTCTGGACCGCTGGGTTTGGCTTGCTTGCGTTTGCTTGGGCTGCACTCTTTGGCGGACGCCGTGGCATGCAACTTGGTGCTGTGATGTGTGGTGGCGTGCTTCCGCTACTTGTCGCGATCTCCGCGTATTACAATCAATGACCCGTACAGCACTGCGGGGAACCATCGGTTGCACGACAGCACGGGTGGATAGAGAATAGGCCATCACAACATCGTTCCCCCGTGCGACGTGAACCGTAACGTTCGTCGGATAAAGATGTTGTGAACAATCCATACCGTTCTCCTAGGCTCGATGAAACGCTCGCAAACGGGTCGCCAGCTACAACTGCGAGATTTAAAGCTCTGATATGCTTCGGTCTCCTTCCTGCTGCGATCATTTTCACCCGTGTCATGGAGGGGTTCACGAGTTCTGTCAGAGGATGGCATCTTACTTATTGGATTCTCGCGGTCGCACCACCTCTTTATCTGACAGTTGCTTGGTTGTTTGCGATCCGCGTTGAACGACACAAAGCACGTGTCGGACGCATTTTACTGCCAGTTGCTCTGTTGCCACTTGTCTTATTGTCGATGTTTGTCTGGTTCCTCACCCTAGGGAGATCCGGCGGATCTGCACTCGCTGGATGGATTGCTATCGATCATTTGCTCTGGCTCGCTGCATCGGTTCCAATCGTTTTATACTTCGTATCTTCTGTTCCTTCCGCATATCGCGTTCATCGGGAGACACTTCAGACAGCCGACGAACCATCCCGTGCACTGCAGGACGGCTAGCGCGTTTACGTAGATAGAAACTCAACCGTCCGTCCGCGGTGACGGGTAACGTTACCCGACTGAACCGACTCTTACCCTCATTCTATACTGAATATTCAAGGCTTCGAGCATGCACAAACACATTCTGCTATTCGGATTCTTTGTTGTGCTTGGCTGTTGTTGCTCTGTGGGTGCGACGCCTCCGCAAATGGGCAATCGCCTATTGCAGATGCAGCGCGACCAGATGTCCGATGCACTTGGGGAGTCTTCTCCAAACGTGATCCCTGCCGACTCTCGCATCTTGCTCGAAGGCACGTCGCGGGACCTTTCTAGATTTCGCTCAACACCGACGAAACGTGACCCACAGCTACAGATCAAAAAAATCGTAAACGCTTTCAATGAGCTCTCCCGCCAAAACCAAAAACTCAAAAAACGTATTGAGGTACTTGAATCGCGATTGAGGGCATGCGAACAAGACGAGAGCCAATCCAACTGAACGGCATCGTGGCGGGTAACCAAGTCGTGAACCGGAGCGACCGGTAGCGCGTTTACAAATGGAAAGTCCTTAGCGATCGCCCGGTTACGACTGCCGTTCGCCGAAAGAAAATCGAAAGATGACCGTTCTACGCGGATTTGCAATTACGATCGCTAGCGGCATTGCCTTCGCTATGTTCGGAGCTGGAGCTGGATACTTCCTTGGTTCCGTCGCTCCAGACTATTACCGAACCGTTTTTCGAATACCACCTGCTGTGTCGATTGACCCAGCCCAAGCCGGTTTAGGACTTGGCGTAACCCAAGGTCTAGCAGGAGGACTCGCAATCGGACTGGTCATCGTCATTTCGGTTGCTTGGTACAATTCACGAATCGGCGTGTCCCAGCCGCCATCAACTTCCGACCGGAACGAGCGAGCGGACCTGCCAATTTAGACGATTGGCGAACCACCCGATGAACCGCAGTCGGCCACGAGCGTTTACTCTGTGGTCAGCGTTAATCTGGCCGACGCGGTTATCGTCGGCGTTCTGGCTGCTGAGTACAGACTCCTGTGTTTCGCAACATCTGCATCGCCGCCGCACTCTTGGTGATTGCTATTGCCGGTGCGCCATTTCTTTCTGTCGCGAAATGGATCGGACATTTTACGTTGACTGTCGACCTCAACATCGCGTCCGAGATCGACATGTCTACAATCACCTACGTCGAATGTCGCAACGGCGAGGAGGCAGATTGGCTATCTAACGATCGATCTGGATATCTCGCCGGATTTAAACCTCCGACTACATCGACCCCGGACAAGCATTCCGTGATCATCACGTGTTCCGGTGATTCTGGCGGATACGGACTCTACGACACATACCACCAACCCAACTTCCTCGTCGTGCAATACCGCTACGTGGATTCAGAGGAGGACGAGTTCGCACGCAAGACACTTGCGATTCCAGCCGGTCGTGGACCACGAAGCACAACGTTGACGCTACCATAAAAGCCAGAACCATGGGATGCACACGGAGGACTCGAAAACGCGTTTTGGCAGTGGTTGCCTTTCCGCTCGTCCCCGGTGATCCCGGCCGTTCTGCCAATCTTTACTCCTTTAGGTTAGGTTCGAAACATCAATGAAGCCAGCCAATGTTACAGTTACGTTAGTGCTCACCGCACTTGTTGCCGTTCTTTCCTTGGGCGGATTGCGGGTTTCTGCGGACGAGTCGAGTACACCAGAGAACACGAAAAGGTCGACTGAAGCCGCTTGGAATTCACTTCTCGGGCGTGAGCCCGAATCGACGCGCGCAATACTAAAGCTTGCCGAAACGCCAGCCGATACAATCGCGTTTCTCGCGGAACGACTGAAGCCGCTTACTCTGACCGGTGATCGGCTGCACAAGCTACTTGAAGACCTGCAGTCATCCCAAGACGTCGTTTGGCGGTCCGCTTATCAAGAACTCCAATACTTCGACCCAAGGCTCGCTCTGAGAATCGACGAACTATTCGAACTTGACACAATGAAACATTCGCCTGGCCGCAATCGGCTGGCTGCGATTTTGATAGGTTGCGGAATTAACAATACCGCCGACTGGAAGTACATTCGATTAAACCCCATTGGTGATGGAAACTTCAATATCTGTTGCAGCAACAATCCTGACACCTGCGGTGCAAACTATTGGGGCGAGCGCGAGATTGGCCTTCTCGGCGGTAAAGGAGAACCGAAAGCCGAATGGACTCGGATCGTTCGGGCGATTTGCCTTCTTGAGCATTTCGGGACGCCCGATGCGATGAGAATCATCAAACAAATGTCCAAGGGGCATCCTGAAGCGCAAGCGACAAGTCTTGCCTCAGCGATTTTGACGAGGAACGCAATGGCAGAACCATCGATTGCACCGGAGTCGGCTACGACGCCAAACGGAATACCAAAATCAATCGGGCCGACCCGGTGAATCGTACCGTTCTGCCACAAAATCCGCTGCGCACAATCGATGCCATCCGAAACCGAGTACGCCAACACTGACTTCGACCTCAAATCAGCTACGCCCTTCGACACTCTCCAACGCGAGCTCGACGAGTCATGCTGTGTTCTGCATTACACACACGGCGGTGACGGCCACTGGCACTCGATCGTCGAATCCTCACACGAAGATGAAAGCGACAATCGCAATGCGGAGCTCGACATCGCTGCAATCCTCGAAGCGGTCAATCGTTTGTCTCCGGTTGCAAAGGCTGAACTCCACGCGTGCTACCTACGCGAATTCAATATTGGCTTTCATTGCTGGGATACTTGGGCGTACATCCACACATTGCCAAACGCGATTGTTCGTGCGATTGCCGACGCCAACTGCTCAATCGCGGTAACGCTTTACCCGATGCGAAATCCAGATGGCACACCCAAAGAATGATCGTCGGACGTTTTCAGATGCGATACAATTTACGCCCAACGTGGCAGAACAAAGCGGTGAACGGGAGCCGCCGATCATGCGGGTTTTGAAATGAGAGTCTTTTGGAGGCGGCCCCGTTACCACCGACGTTCTGCGAATGAGCCAAACGCGTTTATGAGCGTCAAACTCGCGACATGAAAAATGCAGGTATCTTCATATGCGGATTCGTATTTGGTGCTGCTGCATTGCTACTACTCCTCACGATATTGGCTTCTCTATACACACCGCCAACACCGCACCTCAAACCGCCCGCCACGATTACTGTGATCCTCCATCCTCCGTGGAGCGGATACATGGCGGAAACGACAAAAGCAGTGACTATTCCCGCTAAAAGTCAAGACGATGTCTTCCGACGACTTGTTCCCGAGACGTACTACGGAGACGCTAACGATCGAAGCCCGCCGATTGTCGCCGAAGCGATTGTTACCCATCCAGACGAAACGCGAACACGGATACTGGTCAGAGAGGGCGGAAAGAACCCTGCTGTTGTATCCGTCGACGGGATACACTACTTCTACGCCAAAAACGAGTCAGACGTCTTCGCAGGAGCCACTGAAATCATCAGGTTGGTTCGCGAAATAGCTTACGAGCAACAAACCAAAAAGTAGACTGAGCAAATTGCAGAACCATCCCGTGCACCGGAGACGGCAAACTAGCGTTTTTGACAATGAATAACTTTTCCCGCCGTCCCGGTGACGGGCGGCGTTCTGCTACTGAGGATCAAAGCCATTGGCCGTAGCCAAATTCGTACAACTACTTTGGGCCGCATTTTTCGTGCTGACGATTGGGCTTCGAGCTATTGCTTCTGGCAGTCTGCTCGGTGTCTCGTTCGGTGTAGTCTCGGTCGTTTATCTTGTCGCGACGCTGGCCTGTTTGGCCAACTCAAGACTCGGCTGGATCGTCGCACTCGCCGTTCCGATCTTGCCTCTGCTTCGTTGGACACCGATGGTCGTAATAAACTTTTGGATGTTCTTTACGGGACACGAGCTATACCAGGATTCACCAGCGACAATCTTCATCGTCGCGATCAACGCCATCATGTTTGTGCTGCCGGGATTGCTGATATATCTGTGCCTGTTTCTTGATCGCAAACGATTGCTTGCCGCGATGCGACCGCCTGTTACAATCACTGATAGTGCCGATCCGTCAGGCTCGATTGTGCTGGAGACTAGGAGCCCAAATCCCTACACGCCACCTCGCACTTAGTGGCGTGGAAAAGAGCAGAACAATCCGATGCACGGGAGCGGCGAAGTCAAGCGTTTTGGCAATTGAAAACCTCTCGTCGCCGCCCCGTGATCGGTAACGTTATTGGACGCGGCGCTGTCATTGCTCGGACGAATGTTGCTCGGTCGATACGGATACTCGAAACTCACTGGTAAATCGATCGCGATTCAATGGATTGATTGACATTGGCTCCGCTAGACCTGACAATGAACGACACGACCAATCGGGACAATCATGTCACCGACGGGGTCGAAGACCGCAATGACCGTGCTCGAATCCGTCGTACGCACTTCAGGAGCGATTTGGCACGCTGCGGTTACCCAATGATCGGCCAATAACCATGGGTTGAACGGGAGTCGGCCACGACGACTTTCGGCAATCTAAACGGTTTTTTGGGCCGACCACGTTAACCCAAACGTTCCCCGACGATCGTCTTCTCGAGGCACTAGCGTGCAATCCAACCAATCTGCCCACGGCGCCGCGCGTGAAATGCTCGATAGCCTCGGAGTGCTACCTGATGACTAATGGCGAACAAGAACATGATCGCATCATCGCGGAATGCACTGAGACACTCGAGGCTGCTCCTGACGATGTCATGGCCTTGCTCAAACGTGGTCGGGCTTGGCATGAGAAGAGAGGCTACGGCAATGCGATCGCCGACTTCGACGACGCACTAGGTGTGAACGCCGACCGCGTCGAAGTCCCAAGGATCCTCAACGCCCGCGGGCTGGCATTCAGCGACAAGGGTGAACAGGACCTCGCCATCACGGATTTCACCCAAGCGATCCTCTGCGGACCCTCGGAGGAAGGTCTGCCCAAGTTGTACTACAACCGCGGTCGCAGCCTTAACTTTAAGGGAGCGCACGACAGCGCGATCCAAGACTTTACCGAAGCGATTCGTCTCGACCCTCAGCACGCTGACGCCTATGGGATGCGCGGCCTCGCTTGGCAAAACATTGGTGACTATTGCAAAGCAATCGCCGACTACAATCTCGCGATTCGTAACGACCCCGAGTCAGCGGACGCCTATCACAACCGTGGCAACGCCTGGGTATATCGCGGCAAGCTTCGCAAAGCGATCGCTGATTTCACTCAGGCGATCCGGCTCGATCCCAAAAGCGCAACCTCCTACAACAGTCGCGGAAGCGCATGGCGTCGCAAGGGAAGATGGGGCAAAGCTCTCGCCGACCTCGAGCAAGCACTTGAGCTTGAACCTCACTCGGCGGACCGGCGTCGCGTTCTCGCCGCCTATCTCGCGGTCTGCCCGCAGCGTCGCTGCCGCGACGGGACTCGAGCGGTGCAGCTCATGACTGAAGCGTGTGAAATCACGGACTACAAAAACGCGGAACATCTCATCTATCTTGCTGCCGCGTACGCTGAACGAGGCGACTTCCCTTCTGCCATCGCGATTCTACAAAAGGCGCTTCCATTAGCCACTACTGACGATGAAAAAAATGACATTCGGTTTTGCGACGAGCTGTACAAGGCAGGTGAGCCTTGGCGGATGGAATCACCTAGCTGGCGACAGCGCTGGGCTTGAGCCGATTTCTACATTTGACGACGGCAATATTCTTGTATAATTTTGCCTAGGTCTCGCAGTGACGCGATGGAGCATGCCCAGAAGAGCGGGGAACCATGGGTTGCAACGGAGACATCTGAGGCACGTTGTCTAGGGCGGTTCTAGCGCGTGATGGATTTTTTTTGACATTTTATGCACCGATAAAGTGGTGGTTTCTAACAGGTTTTCAACAGCGTTTGATGGTGTCTCACAAGAGTTGGTAGAGTGGCGCATTGGTCGCTTTCAGGCGGGCGATGTATCGCTCTTCGTCGTAAGGCTGTCCCGATTGCCAGCAGCGATAAATGATCCGTTGCCACTTGTAGGCAAGAGCTCGTTTGGCCGTATTGGCCGATTTGCCTTTCGCAATTTGTTGATTGTAATACGCCTTCGCCCATTTGCTTTTGTTAATCGAGAGTCCTGCCATCTCGTGAAATGTTTGCCTAAGGAACTTCGTGTATGCCCAGCGTGCCACGGCGAATTTCCGTTTACCGCTTTGCTCGGTGAGCGGAGCGATTCCACTGGCACACTGTAGACTCTGGGCGGAACTATATCGATTGTGGTCATCGCCCATCGCCGCGATCAGTCGAGCTTGAGTGTTGTCGGCTGGTCCAGGTAGCGACTTGGCGATCGCATAGGCCGGATGCTTTGGAAGCAGTTCTTTGATTGACGCTTCATACTTTCGAATGTGCTTGTTAAGAATTTTGAGCTGCTCGGCGAGCATGACCGCTCTTCGTTGGCTACTACGAAGCGTGACTTCATCGACGGTCAGTGGCATCGCGTCAACAATCATTTTGGCGAACTCGGCCGCCTTACGTTTCATCCCAAGCCCGTGGAAGTAGCTGCGAAGCTTCGTCTCGCCAGCGGCCTGTGCAGCTTGTAGCGTGGGGTACTCGATCAAGAAAGACAGTAAGAACGTTGCATAGGGTTTAGCCGCTTTGAAGCTTAAAACAGCCGGAAAATACTGTTTGAGTAGTGCTGTCAGTTCGTTTGCCAAGTCGGCTCGCGCATCGACCGTACGCCGGCGATCTTCGCTGAGCGTTCCCAGTTCGCGGGTGATCGGCTGGTCTCGCCTGAGCGGCCTGAGTTCGGGAAGACGTTGCTTGAGAAAGCCAGCGAGCCGTTTAGCATCGAGCGGATCGTTCTTGCCTCCTCCGTGGGCGTACGACTTTCGATGGAATGACAAGGCAGCTGGATTGACGGGATAAATAACGATGTCCTCGTGGTCAATCAGTGCGTTGATCAAAGCACCCTTGGAGGCCTCAATGGCGATCAAGAACGTGGCTCCAGGAAAATCCTTTCGCCATAGTTGGAGTTGCTCTGCAATTGCATTTGGAGACTGCTCGAAGTCATCGGCCTGGATTTCTCCACTGGGCTCAATGAGATGGAAGTCGTGTTTAGCATCGGCCCAGTCGATGCCGATGATGATGCTGTTTTTTTGATTCATGAGCTAAATTGATTTGGTTGCAACAGGTGTGTGGAAACGAATTTCGCTTGATGCTGAGAGTTGCACGGCGGCGTCCTTATGGATGGTCTTTTGGTTGAAGGCGTCATCTGAGTAGTCGTTAGGCATCTCCCGCAACTGATCGTGGCGAAGGTCTCCGTTTAGTCGTCTCCGCATAATTGATTAGCGGAACGGCAGGCCGCGAGTATTCGTCCACGATCAGCCAAGCGGTATTCACTCGTCATTCACATTGACGAGTGGTTTCAGGTTAATCAAAGCAAAAAATTTTGCGTCCGCATCTGTTTTGCTTGGCTTTCCCATTGCCTTGAGCTGCGCGACTGGCTCCGGCGTGGTCAAACCATTAGAATGAATGCGGGTGACCATAAGGCCGCGAATTAACGTTTTCGAAGCGGTAAGTCGTTCGCGCGGCCCCGCTGAACCGTACCGTTCCGCAATATATGAATCCGTACGAACCGCCATCTGCGAAGCTGGGCCATGATCGTCACGAGTCTGGGAGGAACGCTTGCCCACACTGTGGGAAGCCGGGGATTTCAAGTATTCGAAGGGCGTTTTTGGGCCCCGCCCTACCTGCGAAGTGCAAGAACTGCGGAAAGCTCATCGGCGTTCCCTACGGCCGAACGTTCTTGGTCGCGTTGCCTATCTTAAGCTTCGTGTTCGTTACTCATGCGGTGCTCCAATATCCACTTTGGATCCATCTCGTGGTGACGTTGTCGCTTTGTCTGGTTCTCACGCCGGTGATGTTCCGCTTGGTTCCGTTGGTCAAACGCTGAAGGCACACCCGACTGATCGTATGGCAATATTGCTTGGTCGCCTGTATACCGATACAATGTTGGTCGGAACCTCGATGGCTCTACGCTATTGATCGCCGCTTCCGAACGGACGGATGCGGAACCATCCGATGAACCGCAGTCGGCCACGAGCGTTTACTCTGTGGTCAGCGTTAGTCTGGCCGACGCGGTTATCGTCGGCGTTCTGCACTACAGGAATCAGCCATGAGCTGGGATGTTTCCATCTTGAAGTTCTCTCAGCCGTACGCAGCGGTTGAGGATATTCCCGATGATGAAGCTCCGCTCCCGCTTGGCTCACAACAGCACGTCCATAGTGCAGTCACCAAACACTTTCCGGGCACCAACTGGAGTGATGCTGCGTGGGGAATATTCGATTCTCCATTTGGGTCGATTGAATTCAATCTAGGCAAAGATGATCCGGCAACCAGCATGATGCTTCACGTCCGTGCGTCAAACGAAATCGTTGCCCCGATTATCAACTTATGTCTCGAAGAGGGATGGAATGCGCTCGACTGCAGCACCGGTGACCTGCTCGAGGCTGCAGACGATCCGACGGCAGGACTTGAAGGGTGGCATGCGTATCGGGATCGTGTCATTGGCGAGTCGTGATCAAAAGAGTAGAAAGTGCAGAACCAAGCGATGGACCGGAGTCGCCGACCGGCCGTTTTATCAATGGATGATCGCTCGCGGCGACCGCGGTCATCGCAATCGTTCGCCGACTGAAATCATGAATCGCAAGACATTCCCAACGCTTGTACTCCTGCTACTTTTATCGCCGCATTTGCTTGCCGATGAAGTGCGGTCTGATCTAGCTCGCGGCGTCTACATCGCCGACGTTAGCGATGATGCGATTGTCGACGCGCCGCAATGGCATGACCAAACTCGTGAGCCGCCACTTTCAATGGTTGCTGCCGTACGCGCTGCGACTGCAAAACTCAAAACTTTGCCAGCCAATTCTGAACCGGTACAATGGGTGTTGCATCGCGTCACTCTTAAACGCAAGGGCAATACCGGCTGGTTCTACATTACAACGTTCCGCAGCAAATTTGTCCCTGATCCACCAGATGGTCGCGGGCGGCTGAGCTCCGGATCAAATCCATACTTGATTCCGCGTGACCTTCGTATTCCGGTGTTGATGGACGGCGTCGTACCCGAGATTGCAGTCAATCGACACACCGACGCAATGCTAAAATTGCTGGATGATTTGGACCTGTAAGAATCCGGCGAACCAGCGGATGCACGTGAGTCGCCGAGTTAAGTTTTTTGAAGTGGTGAGTCGTTCGCGGCGACCACGTGATCCGTATCGTTATCCGACTGAAAACATTTCTCGCATCACTCACCGCCGTACACAACCGAACGCTCAACGGGTGAATCCTTACGCCCCAAGCACTACACGCCATTCCGGTAGCGGCAGATTCTCCGGAGCCCTTTACCTACCTGCGGGTTTCTGCTGGCTTGCCTCACTGGCGTATTTAACGCTCTTTTGTGTGCATGCCTGGGCTTCGATCCAGATGCCGTGGGCGTTTGAAGGCGAACGTGCATTCCGCATTGTGGTTGCTGCATACTCAATTATCGGCTTGGTCCTGTTAGTTTGCGCCACCCTTTCATGCTGGCTCGGATTCAGGGCAAAGAGAGGGAAATGGAAATCATCGGTTGCCATGATTCTGCTGTCGTGTGTCGCATCTTACGCTACCATCTCGGCATCATTTGGCTACCTAATGCGGGTCGCCAACTCGTGACATGCGGATAACCATGGCGTCGCTTTACGCTTGCTTGTCAAGCGTCCTTGCGGCAAGCGAGCCGATACTTCGAGCTCGCGTTAAGCCGCTGAAGCCCGGACCATGCTTGAACTTGGAGTTGACTCCTCCCCTTTTTGCGCGCAACTTTGTGTTGATTTTTAGTGTGTGCACTTCGC